>JAIRND010000064.1 GCA_031258225.1 Treponema sp.
CCCGCCCGCTTTCTTAGACACTCTAACATAGTTCTTATTATACACCCTCCTTCTGGTGCTTTGTCAACTGTTTTTGGCTTTTTTTAAGATTTTACGATTTTTTGTGTTTTCCCATGGTGGTCTCCTATGCAACAGGCTGCTATCGCTTGTAACAGCGCATCAGCATCTCGTACATCTCGGGGATGCCGGCAATACGGGGGTTGTTCTTGTAGTCCCCCAGTACCTGCCCACAGTCCGCTATCGCGCGGATGTCCTCTTTGCTTACCCCCAGCGACTTAAAATCGATCCACAGGCCAATCGCCTTAAGGAAACCGTCCAGCGCCTCGCAGCTCCCCAGGGCGGCTTCCTGGTCGTCCGCGGTTTTCAGAGCCGGGTTCAGAATCCGCCCCAGCGCGGCAAACTTCTCCGGGGCGTACCGCCAGGTATAGCGGGTGAACTCAGGGTAGAATACCGCCAGGCTTTGCCCGTGGCTTACCTGGGGGCAGTGTCCCCCGATCTGCATCCCCAGGCCGTGGGGCAGAGTTACTCCTGCGGAGGCGATCACCATGCCGCCCACCGTGTCCGCCCAGGCCATGCGGGAACGGGCTTCCAGGTTGCCGCCATCGGCCAGAACCTCCGGCAGCGCCCGCGCGATGTGCCTCAGAGCGCCAAGGGCGAGGGTATCGGTAAGGCGGTTGGAATTGACCGAAATGTACGCCTCAAAATTGTGGCAGAATGCGTCGAAGCCGGTTTGGGCGCTTACGTTCTTCGGCATGGACAGGGTAAGCTCCGGGTCCACCAGGGCGATTTTGGGGAAGATGTTCGGGTGCCAGATGGCCGACTTGTCTTTTGTGGCGGGATTGGTAATGACCGCGCAGGGGGTAGTTTGGCTTCCGGTCCCGGCGGTGGTTCCCACCGCGATAATGGGCAGGGTTTTGGCGGTGGGCCCGGCGGTGTAGTGAAGGTAATCCCAGGCGGTTCCGGGGTGGCTTGCCTCCACGGCGATGGCCTTCGCGGTGTCCATGGAGGAGCCGCCGCCAAGACCGATAACCAGGTCCGCGCCGAAATCTTTCGCCGCACGGGCGCCGGCGCTTACGACATCGGTGGTGGGATTGGGGATAACACCGTCAAAACGGGCGGCCTCCACCCCGGCCTTGGCCAGGTAATCCACAACACGGGCGTAGAGAGCGGCGCCGGCGGGGGACGAGTGGCCGGTTACGACCAGGGCCCTGGTGCCGTAGCGCGCCGCCAGGGTTCCAATTTCCGCAAGACGGCCCCAGCCGAAGATAATTTCCGTAGGCGCGTAATAGGTAAACTGTTTCATGGTTCCTCTTTTTGTCCTTTTCAGTTGTTCCGGTTTTAGTCGTTCCGGTAGATCTGGTTCCGCCGGATTTTAAGCACGTTGGCGTCTTTGCGCCGTTTGGCCCTGCCGGTATGGACGATGACCTTCTTCCCCTCCTGCTTCCAGGGCAGGCCGCCGCCGTCTCCCAACAGGGTGATGGAGGCAATTTCTCCGGGGTACATGTGTTCCGCCAGCCTGTTGATGATCACCTCGTCCCCGATTTCCCCAAGGCAGATGGCGTAGAGAACATCGTCCTTCATGGTAAACCGGATGTCTTTGGGGAGGTACTCGATATCGTGGAGTTCGCTCATGTCCCCGTAGGCCCCCATGACGGTGGGGCCCTCTTCCGCAACCACCCACGGACTTGTACCGTAGATGGCCTCGCCGTTTACATCAAGCCATTCCCCAATGCCGTACAGCACCTTTTTGGCTTCTTCGGGAATCTCTCCGTTCGGCTTGGGGCCTACGTTGAGGAGCATGTAGCCGTTTTTGCTTACGTTATCCGCCAGGTAGTGAATAAGGGTTTTGGCGCTCTTGTAACCGCCTCCCTCCTGGTAGCCCCAGGCGACGCCGTTATCAATGGTGGTATCGGTTATCCAGTCGTGGTAGGTAAGGTGTTCAAAATGGCCCTGCTCCAGATCGATAAGCCCGGCGCCTGCCGGCAGATGGTGATGCTTGTAGGAGACCACTACTTCCTGTTTTTTCGCCAGGGCCCGGTCAAAGTAGTAGGTGAGGAAGGCCCGTTTGTAATAATCGGCCACAAAATCAAGGCCGAAGTCGAACCACACAAAGTCGGGGTTGTAGGCTTCCACTACCTCCACCAGTTTCCCCAGCCACAGTTCATGGGCCGCTTTGGTGGGGAGATCCTGATCGTTCCAGCCGAAGCCCGGCTGAGGGCTGTAGCGTTTTTCGGAACCCCACTCAAGGTTATGCAGTTCGCCGTAAAGCCCCGTATATGCCGGATCGGAGGTATCGTATTCCTTGACCCAGTGAGGATAAAAACGCCAGTTTTCCGCGTGGTGAAACGCGGTAAGGAAATCCATGCCCTTCTTGCGGAACGCCTTTTCCTGTTCACCCACCACATCCCGTTTTGGGCCCATCTGTTTGGCGTTCCATTGGGTGAGTTTTGAATCCCAGAGGGCAAAGCCGTCGTGGTGTTCCGCCACTGGCCCCGCGAACTTCGCCCCCGCGCGGGAAAAAATTTCCGCCCACTCATCGGCGTCGAATTTGGAGCCGTCAAATTTGGGGATCAGGTCCTTGTAACCAACCTTTGACGGATGTCCGAATGTTTTACAGTGGTACTCGTACTGCGCGGTCCCCTCCTGGTACATCAGATGGGGATACCAGGACACATTTGGTCCAAAAGCGCCTACCGAGTAAACGCCCCAGTGGGTGTAGATACCGAATTTTTGATCCCGCAGCCACCTAGGGGTGTGAAAATCCGTAAGTTCGCTCCAGGGTTTTGGGTTTAGTATCATTTTTTCTCCTTAATAACTTACCTTACTATCTAATTCGCCTATCTGTCAATCAGCCTTTAGAAGGATAGAAACTGTTTTTGTACGCCTCATCAAACATCGCCATAATGTTTTGAGGCGGGACATTGCCCATGATGTTGTGTACCTGGTTAAATACGAAACCACCGCCGGGTTTAAAAATACCGCTGAGCATCCGGGTGTTTTCCCGGACCGTTTCTTCGTCCTTAAAGCCCAGAATTTTCTGGGTATTACAGCCGCCGCCCCAGAAGGTGATCCTGTCGCCGTAAGCCTTCTTTAATTCCATGGGGTCCATGTGGTCCGCCGATATTTGAACCGGGCTTAAAATATCAAGGCCCGCTTCAATAAGATAGGGAATAAGCGTAAAAACGCTGCCGCAGCAGTGGAGGAAGACCTTGGCCCCTGTGTTTTCGTGAATAACGGTGATTAGCTCTTTCATGTAAGGGAAGACGAATTCCTCGTAACAGTCCGGCGACAGCATGGGACCGCTCTGCATCCCCAGATCCGAACAAAACTCAATACAGTCGAGATCGCGGCCTCCGTGTTTGGCAATGAACATCACCTTGTCGATCTGTTTTTTTAGCAGGTCCCGGTTGTACGCGTGAACCGTGTCGGGATCGGTGAGCATATCGCAGGCCATGTCAATGTTGGTAAAAAAGGCGACGAATTCGCAGAGCAGGCAGGTGAATTTGTCGGATTCTTTTTCCAGACGCTCCGCCTCCCTGCAGCAGGCCAGGAGCCATTCTTCGGGAGTATAGTCCCAAACGCGTATCCAGCCGCCGTCAAAAAAGAAACCGCCGGGAGGCATACGCATCTCCACCTCTCCCCGCCTCACGATCCAGTAACCGTCCTCCTGAGTCGGAGCCATCTGCTCGGGGACAAGGAAACGGTAATCATCCCGGACATTCCACACCATGGTTTTTTTATGTGGCGGCCACAACAGTATTGTATCGCAGTGGAACAGATCGAGGATGTCCTGGTCTACCCGCGCAAGCATCTGGACATTATCCGCAATCTCTATCCTATCGGTGCTCAGACCCAGGTATTTGCGGAGATTGTGATACGCAAAAGCGGAAATGCCGGTAGAGTACTGCATCCCCAGATCTATGGGAAACCTATCCGCTTCTTCGTGGTTCAGGGCTTTCTTTACGCGCTCCCGGCCTGTTACTTCACTGTTCATAATCTTCCTCCCATGATTCGGGAATAAGTCCTTGTCAATATCCGCCGTATTTTGACACCGCTTCCATCATTCTAACTATGTTCCGCGGCGGAACCTCGGGCTGGATTGCGTGGACCGTGTTAAAAACAAAACCCCCGCCAGGCGCCAGCGTATCAATAGACCGTTTTACCGCGTCCTCAACTTCCTGTTCCGTGCCGAAGGGAAGAACCCGCTGGGTATCTATGCCGCCGCCCCAAAACACCAGGTCTTTTCCGTAGTTCTTTTTCAGGGCCGCCAAATCCATGTTATCACAGCTAAGCTGGATAGGGTTCAAAATGTCTATCCCCATTTCTATCAGGACAGGGATTATACCAGATACCGCCCCGCAGGAGTGAAACATTATTTTAATATGGGGGCAGATATTTTTTATTTCGCCAAAGATCCTCTGGTACCGGGGAAGATAAAATTTCCGTATCATCGCTTCCGAAATGATAAGCGAAGTTTGGGACGCAAAATCATCGGTATAAAGAACAACGTCAAAATTTTCACCGCCGTGGGTCAAAAGGTATTTCCACG
>JAIRND010000167.1 GCA_031258225.1 Treponema sp.
CCGGTTTTGCGTTGATTTGTACAGTGGCATGTTCATTGGCGCTCGCGGCTTGTAACCCGGATAAACTCGATGATCCTGACGGTCCGGCGGATGGTACTCCCTGGGTTTTTGAAAATCAAACCACCTATGCGGTTATCATTGCCCCCGATAGCGACTACTACCCTGATCAGGGGTGGAAGTCTTTCAGCTTGTCTTACGGTAAATCAAAAACCGTCAGGGTTGATAAAAAATACACCGGTATTTATTACACATACAATTATGCGAACCATGTAAAACCGGTGCGTGTGCAAGGGGAAACTAAACTGCTTATACAACTAAGGTGATAGGCGCTGACCGGGTCCTCCCGGACCGCCGGGCCGCTCAGTTCCAGCCGATGGCCGCGTAGCCCACAAACGAGTCGGGGACCCCGCCCCCATCCGCGCCGGCGCTGGTCGCGTAGGCCAGGAGTTCCGGGACGGGAGCCGGGCGGGGATCCTGGTTCTGAACGAAGCCCAGAACCCCCAGCGCCGCCCCGGCGGAACAGGCGGACCGTTCCCCTTCCGCCCGGTTAAGGACCGCGGCGGGATCGCCTGAAAGGACCGCCTCGATAAAACGGCGGTCGTTCACTTCCCGCACCCAGGCAAGGGCCCCCTTCCCTTCCCCGCGGGGATTAAAGCCGTAGTTCCGGCCGTAGTGGGTCAGATCGGTGGAACCCACCACCGCGATCTTCCGCCCCAGGGCTCCGGCCGCCTCCGCGAGCATCCTCCCCGTTCGGTAGGACGATGAATCGGCGGGAAGCCGCAGGGCCGCAAGCCGCGCGCGGGGAAAAAAGAAGCGGGCCATGGGGACCAGGACTTCCACCGTATTATCCTGGCAGGTATCCGGTAACCAGACACGGGAATCCGCGGTCAGGGCGGAACAGAGGGCGTCCCGCAGTTCACGGTCGATCTCCATAAGCCCCAGCGGAGTGCGAACCGCGTCCTCCACGGCCACAAACGCCGGCGAAGCGGCGGCCAGGTGGCCCCCCAGAATCACCAGGGTTTCCGCCCCGCCGTCCAGCGAGGCAAAAGCGGCGGCGGCGGTCGCCCCTGAATAGTACCAGCCCGCGTGAGGGGCCAGGGCGGCCAGGCCGTCCCGGGTTGTACCGTCCCGGGTTTTCCAGGATTCCAGAAAACGGCTAATCGCCCCGGCGTTTTTCGGGTACCAGCCGGGGGGAAGGGAAGGCTCTCGTATCGTCATGGCTCCAATATTAGCGGCAAGGCCGTCCATGAACCAGCCCTTAACTCAGGCCCGGATAACGCCGAAATAGATAGTGGTTATGTCAGGCAAAAAGGATGAGGGGAAACCCTCCGTTGTAAGTACCATAATCGCCGCCCTCTGCGTCATGCTCTACATCGGGGGCCTCTCCTATGGGGCGCTGAGTATCTACAACAGTGTTAGTGATCGCCGGTCCCTGGCGGACCGGGAATTCGACAACCTGGCGGACCTTGTCTCCGCGGCGGGAGTCCTGGGTTTTATGGACGAACCGTTCATCAAGACCATTCAGGATTCCATCGACGGTTCGGGGACCCTGTTGGGTGTGGTGATTACAAGTTCGCGGGGCGAATTCGCCTTTGAACGGGAACGGGGAACGGTGATCGAGTGGGTAAACGATTCCCCGCGCTTTATACCCCGTTTCGCGGTCAGTAACCCCCCCAAGTACCTGCCCCTGCGGATCGAGGGCCAGCGAAATGTGAATATCCAGGCGGTCTGCGGTTATCTGGATTACGATTACTGCATCGACGTGCTGAAAAAAACCCTGCTGGTAGTTCTGCTCTCACTGGCCCTGGCCTTCGTTACCCTGCTCATGGATAGCCTGTTGATGAAAAACCGGGCGTCCGCTATCCCGGAACCAGCTTCACCGGAGCCCGTTTCCCAATCCGCCGCGGCGGAACCGGCGCGGACGCCGCCTGAAAAACCGGCCGAAGATTCCGGGGAAAACCCCGCGAAACCGCCTGAGGAAAGAGCGGACGCCTGGCTTGATGACGACGATACTGATGATGACGACCAACTGCCTGATTTTAATTTTTCAGACGATGATGTCAACGATGCCACTGATGCCAACGATATCAACGATGATGAGGATGAAGCGCCGGATCTTGACCGGGAAACGCCCCAGGGTCTTTTTTCCCCGCGGGGCATCGGCTGGGAAGCCTATACAAACGACCGGCTGGATTCAGAACTGCACCGCTGCGCTTCCACCGAACAGGACCTTGCGCTGATCATCGTGGCGGCCAAAGAACCGGCGGCACTCGGCGCGGAACAGTTTCAGCTTTTCTGCCGGGAGGCGGTACAGTACTTTGAACACCGGGACCTGATCTTTGAATACCAGCGCCAGGGAATTTCGGTTCTCTGCCCCGGCCTTGGTCTGGACCAGGCTTTCGCCCGGTCGGAAGAATTCAACAACCGTGTTCTCGGCAAAATCGCCGGGGCCGCCGGTTCAAGCGTAGACTTCCGCTTTGGCATCAGTTCCCGTTCGGGACGCTTAATCGACGCCGAACAGATCACGCTGGAAGCCGGAGAGGCGTTCAAACGGGCCTGCGGGGATCGGGAGTCCCATATCGTGGCCTTCAAAAGCGATCCTGAAAAATACCGGCAGTACATCACCAGCCACCGCTAGTACGCAAAATATTCCGGCGGGCGGAAGATCCGGTCCAGTGCCCAGGCGGCAAGCGCGTACCCGTAGGCGGGCTCCACGGCCCCCGCGCGGCCTTCCCGCGGCCCGAAGATCCACGCCTGCCGCCGGCCATCCTCACCGGGGGGGCCAAGGCGCAGGCTTAGAACGCGGCCGTCCCCAAGTTCCAGGATCAGGGCCTGGTCCCCGGAGGGCGCCGGGGGGGGGACAAAATCATCACCGGCCGTGGCGAGAATCCCGCTGATATACGAATCCACGCGACTCGTTACGATATCGCCGGGATCGGGGGACCGGTCCCCCGCGTCGATATGCCACCCGTTTTCCGCGCGGCTTATCAGCATCGTGCCCCCATCGGAACCGCCTCCTTCCGAATCCCCGGCCGGGGGGATAACGGTGAGACGCTGGACGGAATTCACCGTAACGCGGCCGCCTTCGGGAAAGAGCCGCAGGTCGTACCAGGACCTGGCCTCGTTGTCAATGTAGGCGCTCAGGCCCCCGTCGCCGGATCGGACCTCATCGCTGTCCGCCTTCCGCATGTACAAACTTCCACCGCCGGCGTCGGCGATTCCAATCAGCAGATCCAGCAGAGGAAGCCCCGCGCCGCCGCGCAGCGTAATCCGGGAGGCCGTTGTCTCCGACAGACCGAAAAGCCCGTGGCCGGCCGGGGAATCCGAGCGCCGGGGGTAGGAGGCCCGCCGGGACAAGAGTTCCAACAGTTCATCTACCCGCGCCTCCCGCGCGGGGTACTCAACGCCGTCGCGAAGCGCCACCCAGCGTCCGTTCCGGCGCAGAAGGCTCAGGGCCCCCATGGCCCGGCCGGACTCCCCCCCGTTAAAGTCGATACGGTCAACGGAATCGCGCAGCCTGGGATCCAGCCAGGCGTAGGTGTCGGAACGGCGGCCGCTCCGTTCCGGGTCAAACACCAGCGCCAACACGTACACGCAGGCCAGGGCCGCCGCCAGGCACGAAAGGACCGTGATTTTTTGCCGGTACCGCATCAGCGCCCCACCGTACCGCGCCCGGCATTCCTGCCGCGTTTCCACGCGAAGAGGAGTCCGGCCCCAATCAGGGCCAGCGGAAGAAACACCACGTTAAGGCCCTGGACAAAATTCATGGCGGCGCGTTTCCGCGCCGGTTCGACAATGCCATCCAGACGGCCAATCCTGCCGGAACGGCCGCGAATCGCTATCAATTCATCGTCGTTCCCCAGCCAGTCCAGGGCCTTTACGAGGAAATCGAGGTTGTAATCGGCCAGCGTGTAGTTCAACAGATCGCCGGCCATATCCGTGTCGGAAACCACGATGATCCGGGAAGGCAGCGCGGCGGCGGGCGGATCGGGAAGCTCTCCGGCGTCCCCCTCCCGCTCAGGTTTCGCGACGCCGCCGAACCAGGAGGGGAAGGTTCCCGAAAGACTCAGGCCAAAGATATACGGTCCCCGGTCCCCCGTTTCCTCTATCCGGTACGCCTCGCCGGGATTGGTGGCAAAATCATCGCCGCGCACCCAACCCTCCGGCGTTCCGGTAACGAGGATCTCCGCCTCCACGGACTGGGGGGGGGTAAGACTCAGGTGGCTGGGCCAGTACAGGTCCAGGCCGGAAAAATCCGCGGTTACCGGGTGGGCGGCGTTGACGTTTTCCGCGAGGATGCCGAACCAGTGGGGGTAGAGGATCGTCCTTACCTGAAGGGAACCGTTTGGGTCCCGCGTCTGGTACTGTAGGGTACGGGCGTTCCGGTCCAGCGCCAGTTCCGGCTGTACCGTCGCGCCGTAAAATGACACCATCGCCAAAAGCCCCCGATCCTGTATGACCCGCGCCTCCAAAGCGCCTTCACTGTCCACAAAAACCCCTTCCAGGGCAAAGAACACCTTCCCCCCGTTCTGGATGTAGTAATCGATCCGGTACAGGGACCACTCATCCAGGTCCTCCGCCCCACCCAGAACCAGCAGCGCCGGCAGGGAGGGCGGTATCTCCTCCCCCGCGCCGAACTGTCTGACCCGGTAGCCCGACTGCCCCAGGGCCAGGGCCAGGGGCTGGTAGTGGGTCTCCCAGTCGCGGTAGGCGTCCCCCACAAGGACCCCGATCCGCCGCTCGATACCCCGTAGCAGGGAGCGGATCCGGGAAGTAAGGTCGTATTCCAGGGTGTCCAGGGAAAAAACCACGGGCAGCGTATCGTAACGGTCAAGGTACTCAATAACGATCCCCGTATAGACCGTCGCCACGCCGGCCTGGTCCTGTTCCACGGTGGGGATCTGCCGGGGCAGGACCCCCAGATGTTCCGCCTCCGCCGCGAGTTCCGCGCCGGTGGGGTCCCGCAGGTTAACCCGTATGCTCCCCCCCGACCAGGACGCGTACTCCCTCAGCATGTCCTCAATCTCCGAAGGTATGGGGTACATTGAAGCCAGCCTGCCGGAGACGTAGTAGGTGATCCGCAGTTCCTCCCCGGCGGGTATTTCGCGCCGGAGATTCCGTGAGGCCGCGGAGAGGGTATGTGAACGGTCCCTCGTAAGGTCAAGCCGGAACCAAAGCCGCTGGGACACGAGGAAGCACAGCGCCAGAATCGTGAGCGAAAGGGCGCGGATCAGCCTGGCCTGGGCCTTACTCATCCCCGGCTCCACTTGCTGAAGAGCAGCACCCTCGTGGTAAGAAACAGAAACAGCAGGGTACTCAGGACAAAGAAGGCCAGGTCCCGGCTGTCCAGAATACCCCTAAAAAAACTTTCAAAATGAAAGTTAAGGGACAGGAAGTTCAGGACCTCCGCCAAAGCCCGCGGCAGATTCAGAATCTGATTCACCCGGTCAATGAGCGTAACGACAAGCAGCGCCACGGCGCTTCCCAAAAAGGCCCCAGCCTGGTTTCGCGAGAACGAGGAAAAGAAAAGCCCCAGCGCCGTACCCGATGCCCCCAGCAGCGTAACGCCGGCGTATTCCCCCAGGATGATCCCCCCGTCAAAATCCCCCAGGGCCAGAAGCGAAAGGGGAAGCGGAACGGTAAAGAGCAGAAACACTGCCAAAACCGCGAAGGCGGCGATAAATTTCCCCAGCGCTAAATTCCATTCGGAAAAGGGCATCGTTAGCAGCAGTTCTATCGTGCCAAGCCGCCGTTCCTCCGCCCAGCATCTCATCGTTATCGCCGGAATAACGATGATAAAGGCCAGGGGAAAGGCGGCAAACCAGTCGCGGAGGCTCGCCGTATCCCTGGCGAAGAAACGCTGAAAGTAAAACAGCCGGATGTTCACAAAAAGCAGAAAAAATACACCCACACCGTAAAAGACCGGAGAAATGGCGTAGGAGTACAGTTCTTTGCGGACCAGCGCGGCGGCGCTCCTCCCGGCCCTGAACCTCACCGCCCCTCCTCCCCCGCCGCGGGGTCATCGCCAATCGAAAGGTCCTCACCCGCGGTAAGGTGGACAAAGATGTCCTCAAGGCTTAACGAACGGCGGTTCATCATGAGTATCTTGAAGCCCTCCCGGACCGCCCAGTCAAAGATCTCCTCCCCCTCAGCGCCCCCGGCGCCGGGAACAAAAAACGAAAGCCGCGCCGTGCCGTCTTCCGCTTCCTCGATCCGGGGGCGGGAGTATCCAAAGCCCAGACGGGGAAGGGCGGCCTGAATCGCCCCCCCCTTAAGGCAAATTTCCCAGGTATCCCCCCCCTTCATCGCGCCGGCGATTTCCTCCGGCCTGCCCTGGGCGGCGATCTTCCCCCGGTTGATGATAAGCACCTGATCGGCAACCGCCTCCACCTCCCTCAAAATATGGGTGGAGAGGATCACGGTTTTTTGTTTCCCAAGCTCCCGGATAAGGGCGCGAATCCCGATGATCTGGTTGGGGTCCAGCCCCGACGTGGGCTCGTCCAGGATCAGAATGGGGGGATCGTGGAGCATGGCCTGGGCCAGGCCGGTCCGCTGCCTAAAGCCCCTGGACAGAGTCTCGATCCGCCGGAACCGGCAGTCCGTAAGCCCGCAGGCTTCCATGCTCAGATCAAGGGCCGCCCGGCGCCTGGACCGGGGGACAAGCCTGGCGGCGGCGATAAAATTGAGGTACTCCTCAACGGTCAACTCCCCGTAAAGGGGCGCCGTCTCCGGAAGATACCCGATGCGCCGCTTCAGTTCCACCGGGTCTTCCGTTACCGAAATACCGTCCACCAGGGCGCTGCCCCCGCTGGGAAAGTGGTAGCCGGTAAGGATCTTCATGATGGTGGTCTTCCCCGCCCCGTTAGGTCCCAGAAAACCCAGAACCTGGGCCCGGTCCACCTGAAAGGAAACCCCGTCCACCGCCTTGACGCTGCCATAGTACTTGCTTAGGTCCCGCACCTCGATCATGAAATCCATCTTTACTAACAGGCACTATGTTAACACAGAATACCCGGCAAAGTTACCATCAGCGGTACTCTATCGGAAAAATCATACGGTCCCTGGTAAGTACCGTACCGGGAAATATATCCTGGGCCTCCCTCAGAAGCTGTTTAAGGTCGTAGTCGGTGTAACGGGGACTGTAGTGAATAAGGGCCAGTTTCTTCACCTTCGCGGCGGCGGCTATCCGGGCCGCCTGTTCCGATGTCATGTGCCGCTTCTCCTGGGCGCTGTCCACAAGGTCCCGGCAAAACATCCCCTCACAGACAAAGAGATCGGAATCGGCCACCTCACCGGCTATAGCGGGAAAACCCAGCGTATCGGTAACAAACGAAAACTTCCTCCCCGGCCTGGCCTCCCCCAGCACGTCCCCCGGCCGTACCAGGGTACCATCCGCGCTCTCCACGGACTGACCGGACTGCAGCTTCGACCAAAGAGGCCCACGGGGCACCCCCAGAGCCTCCGCCCGTTCCGGGTAAAACTCCCCCGGCCTGACATCCTCCTCCAGCGTGTAGCCGTAACAGGGCTTCGTGTGCCGCAGCGGAAAGGCCCGGACCTGAAAATCCTCCCCCCGGTAGACCACCCCCGGCCCCGCAATCTCCTGGACCACGATCTCGTAGTTGATGTACATGTCCAAAACCCGGCGGCTCTCATCGATGTACTCCAGTATCCGCGGGGGTCCGATAATGTAGAGCGGATCATCCCTGTCCACCTGGGAGGAGAGCATCAACAGCCCCGGTATACCGGTTACGTGGTCCGCGTGCGTATGACTGACGAAGATGGCCGATATCTTCTTCCAGCGCAGATTGAGCCGCCTCAACGACACCTGGGTCCCCTCCCCGCCATCAAACAGAAACAGATCCCCCTCCCGCCGCAGCAGAACTGACGTAAGATGCCGGTTCGGCAGGGGCATCGTGCCCCCGCAGCCCAGAATAAAGGCTTCAAGATTC
Organism: Treponema sp.; assembly: GCA_031258225.1. GTDB lineage: Bacteria > Spirochaetota > Spirochaetia > Treponematales > Breznakiellaceae > JAISFT01. Next base: position 7,950 of record JAIRND010000167.1, read on the forward strand.
ATAGGGGGGCAGTATAGCCGGTTTAGACGACAATTTTCCAGCCGGGAAGCGAAATAACCCGAGAACGGCCCAAAACCGCTTGACACCGTGCATGGCTTTTGGTATACATGTGGTACTACGATGTGGCGCGGTGTTATCACGGTAACACCTGATACCTCTACGCGAAAGTAGGAAAAGCCATCTTAGCTCAGTTGGCAGAGCGCGTGACTTGTAATCTCGAGGTCTTCGGTTCAATTCCGAAAGATGGCTCGTCAACGGTAGTTGGGAATGGCGAAAGACCCGGTTTCCTGAATATCCGGTCCCTGGGGAGTTTCCAGAGCGGTCAAATGGGGCAGACTGTAAATCTGTTGGCTCAGCCTTCGAAGGTTCGAATCCTCCACTCCCCAAAACACGTAATTCCTTATCCTGTAAGGAGTTACGTGATTTTCTTTTAAAAAGAAAAATTGAATTGCGTGGCATCGTGCTCTTATCGTGCTTTTATTTTTTTGGAGTATTGCCATGCCCCGACCCCAGAAACCCTTCTTTACACGCAGAAGAAACGATTCAAAGACGTTTCTGTTTTCGATTAACCAGGCTTCCGGCCTTCCCCGGAAGATATGCCTTGACAGGAGTTAGAGGCAGGTAACGCCCCGCGTATACACCAAAATCGGCGCATGATGGAAACGCCTGATACCCCGGCAAGGCGGCAAAGGTTCCGGGGCGCTTTCTAAACCCGCCCTGCCTGCCTGTTCCTTCACCACCCATACGCCGCCCTGTCTTGCCGGGCCGGTAGACAGGCAGGAACGGCCCTATCCATGAAGCCCCGGACCATCTGAAAAACCTTCAAAAACTTCTTGACAAGTTATACTGAAAAGTAATACAATTAGAACATGGAAGAGCGCCGGATCGTTTGGGACGAAGTCAAGAACGTAGAAAACAAGCGCAAGCACGGAATCGGCTTTGAAACCGCCCGGTTTGTTTTCGCGGATCCGGAACGGCTCTTCCGGCTTGACCGGAGCGCAGGAAACACGTTAGGGGAGGAACGCTGGCAATCCTCGGCATGGCCGAAGGTGTGGTTTTTGCGGTGTATGCGGAGAGCGAAACAGAGGGAGCGAACGAGACGCGTTTGATTACGGCTCGCCTGGCAAACAAGGCGGAAAGGAGAAGTTACAATGGGTACTATCGTATCGACAATCAAGGTTGGTCAAAAGCCGACTAAAGAGGAACGCAAGCAGATGAAGGTGGAGATCAAGGCGGCAAAAAAGCTCCCCCCTGTCTATGATCCCGAATGTCCGCCTTCCACGCCGGAGGCTCTCGCTGAATTCGCGGCGATGGCGCGGGAGCGCAAGAAGAATAAACATAACCCCTTGCCCATAGTGGCGCTCCGCATACAGCCGGAGGTACTGGCAAAATACAAGGCCCTGGGACGCGGGTATTCCGGGATAATGGCGGATGTGCTGGCCGCCGCCGCCGATAACCCGGAGATACTTTCAAAGGCTCGCAGTTGAAACCTTGCCCCGGCAGCCGGTTACTCAGTAACCCGCTCCCTCCGGGGCCGCCCTTCAGGACTGATAAGCCGCTCCCCGCAAATATTGCAATTGATCCGGCCGGAATAAAACCGTTATAGCCCCCTCTACGTGCGTCCTGGGGGCTTTTTGCAGAGGGTCCCTCTCATGTCGGCATGAATCCGGCTTTACTACCGAGGGGGTGGGTACGCGGAGCGGTCCCGCC
>JAIRND010000252.1 GCA_031258225.1 Treponema sp.
ATTGTCCGCCTTCGTCTCCGGACGCCTTAAAGGAATTCGCTCATTTGGCGGCGGAGCGTAACCGGCGCAAAAAGAAACAGGCGGTAACAATTCGTGTTGCCCCGGATGTCTTGGAAAGCGATACAACAATGGGTAACGGCTATACCGGTATTATTTAAGGAGTTTTTGTGAAAAAATTTGTTTTGTTTAATCTGGTTTTCATACTGGCGGTTTCCGTAATTTGCGCATCCGGTAGTTCTGACAGGACAAGAGGCAATGGAGAAGAAGTAACGATTGACAGGAGTATGCCGGCCTTTGAGGAAATACACATAACAACCTCAGCTTCTTCAAATAATACCGGTGAAAACGGAAAAAGCATAGTCCGTATCCATTCCAGTGAAGAATATCGCCAGAGTCTTACCATCGATTCAAATTTGGTTCAGTACGTTAAAATTGACGCAATCAATAATGTATTGAAAATCGAAACAACAAAAAGACTAAGGGATGATTTTTTTGTTGATATTTACAGTCCAAAAATATCAGGTATATCAATCGATCATATCGGAAAGATTGAAATAATTGATACGATAACCGTTCCATCATTTTCGATACACATCACCGGGGTTGGAGAAATAGCTGGTACCATTGAATGCGATTATTTTTCCGCCGATGTTAATGGAGTCGGACTATTAACGCTGGCCGGAAACAGCAAGGACGCGGAAATAAATTTTTCCGGGACCGGTGTATTTGACGGAGAGGAATTTAAAATAAATAATGTTGTCAGTGGACTTTATGGTGTCGGCACGATAACTATTTGGTCTGTAGATAATTTAACGGCCAATATAGGAGGCATTGGCAGTATAAAATACCGGGGAAATCCACATGTAAATTATTCCAGCCGTGGAGGCTTGGGAACTATAAAAAAAATAGAATAATGTGGAGTACATTCGGCCAAAATACAACCCGCGGGAGGCCATCTAATTCTTTAATTTCGTGAAATTCCCTTGACAGTGGTTCGTCGCGGCATGGACAGTTCCGCCGCTTCGGGCCTATGATGAGTTCCGTGAAACGCTGGTATAAACAGGGCCCCGCCCTGCTGGAAGAAATTGAACGATCCCGGAGCGGAGCGGGGGAAGCCTGGCTCTGGTACCTGGGGCAGCACGGCTTTGTCATCAATCTTGAAGGATTGGTGTTCTACATCGACGTGATCCTCAACGACCTTGTGGACGGGGAAGGCGGGAGCAGCCGGGAGTATCCGGCCCCCTTTGACCCCGGCGCGGCCGGACGGGTGGACTACGCGCTTTGTACCCACAACCACGGCGATCATCTGAACCTGGCGACCCTGGTCCCCCTGGCAAAGGCGAACCCCCGCGCCCGTTTCATGGTTCCCCGGCCCTGGCGGCGCGTTCTGAGCGGCGCGGGGATCGGGGAGGAGCGGATTCTGGGCGCCGCGGAGGGGGAGGAACTGGACCTGGGGCCGGTTTCCATCCTCCCCCTTGCCGCCGTCCACACCCGGTATATCCGGGAGGAACCGGAACGGGACGAAAACGGGGACTGCCTCTGTCTTGGCTACCTGCTCAAAGGAGGGGGCCTGACGATCTACCACGCGGGGGACACCTGGCTTACCCCTGGCCTGATCCACTGCCTCAAAGCCGCCGGTCCGCTGAATATCGCCATGCTCCCCATCAACGGGACCGACTGGGAACGAACAAGCGGCGGCTATGTCGGGAACATGGGCGCCCTGGACGCGGTAAAGCTGGCGCGGGCGGTGCCGGTTGATCTGAGTATCCCCGCCCACTACGACATGATGGCCGCCAACAGCGAGAACCCCGCCATCTTCGCGGATTACCTGTACCGGCTCTGCCCGGAACGGCGTTTCCACATCTTCGCCCTGGGGGAACGGTTTATCTACCGGACATGAAGCCGGACACTACGGTTCGCCGCGGGGCCGGGCAAGGGTAAAGGCCAAAATAATTTCCGCCAGGTAAAATACCACCAGATGTACCGTGGGCAGCCAAAGGCCAAGCAGGGCCGCCGCCGCCGCCGGCAGGGTGGAGGAAAAAACCAGGATACCCAGGCGGTCCCGGTAGGCCAGGGGCGAAGAAGTCATACGGGCAAGGCCCAAAAAAAAGGCGGCGCACCCATAAAACACCGCCTGCAAAATCAAAACCAGCATAAAGACAAAGGCCAGCATGGGGAGCATGACCCGTCTTCCGTAACCGCCTGAGTACATGGCCCCGTTAAAGTCCGCGGCGATATCCGGTTCCACCAGCGTTTCCGCGAAAGGCTCCACCCCGGCGCCCATCTCCGCCGGCAGCGTTTCCGCGAACCGGGAGCCGTACAGCCGGGAATAGAAGTCCCAGGGTTCCAGCCGGGCAATGGCGAACATCACCGGAAAGTTAAGCGCCAGGGCTATCAGGAAAAAATGAAGGACGATAAACCCGCCCTTCAAATTTCTTACCAGCGGGATAAAGCGGCCGGGCCTGCCGTTGCCCAGCGCGACGGCTTCAAAGTAGCGTCGTCCGCTCCCGCGGGTAAGCGGATGGTTATTCACCCTTGTTTGCCCCGGCCATCAACCCCTCAAGCAGGAACTTCTGGAAGATCATGTACAGACAGGTAATCGGAATGGCCACCAGCACCGAACCGGCGCAGAAGGCCGTTACGTCGTTGTTGCTTCCGGATATCATATCAAAAAGGCCAATCGCCAGGGTCCGCTTTTCGTTCTGGTTGATAAGGTAACGGGGCAGCATATAATCCATCCAGGGTCCCATAAACGACGTAACCGAAATAAACGTAATGATGGGCAGGGACAGGGGCAGGATCACATTAAAAAAGAGCTGCGGCTTTGACGCGCCGTCGATAAAGGCCGCCTCGTCCAGGGAACGGGGTATGTTCAGCATATACCCCCGGACCAGCCAGATGTTCTGCGGTATGCCCCCGGCAACGTAGATGATCACCAGCATCATCAGGTTGTTCAACATTCCGAAGTTCAGGGCCACCATGTACAGCGCCGTAAGCCCCATAAAACTGGGGAACAGTTGGAGGATCATCACAAAGAGGAGCCCCATCTTGCGGCCGCGGAACCGGAAGCGGGCAAACACGAAGGCCGTCATGGTGTGCAGCACGATGGAAAAGATCGTGGTCAGAATCGCCACCACAAGGGTGTTAAGGTACCACGCGCCGTATTTGGTTTTGGTAAAAAGCCGGATATAGTTATCCAGGGTGGGCGCCGCCGGCAAGACGCTGCCGGTAACGCCGGACCTGCTGTTAAGGGAGGTGCCAAGCACCCACAGCAGCGGGTAAATTACCACCACCGCCACGATGATCAGGTCCAGGTAGATAAGCGCCGTACCCAGGATCTTTTTTACCTTGTAGGCTTTTAGTGCCATGGTGTTCCTCCTATTCCTCTTTGAACGCGCGGGTACGCAGCAGGTTCCACGCGGAAATTGACGCGATAATGATAAAAATAAGGATACTAAGGGCCGAAGCGAAGTTGTACATCCGCTGGTCCAGGGTAAGCTTAAATATCCACGAGATAAGAATATCCGTGGAACCCGCCATTTGATAGGCGGGATTCGCCGGACCGCCGCCGGTAATAAAGTAAATCATATTAAAGTTGTTAAAGTTAAACGTAACGCTCATCAGAATTTGCGGCGCGGTAGAGGCGATAACAAAGGGCAGGGTAATGGACCTGAACTGCTGCCAGCTATTGGCCCCGTCGATCTGCGCGGCCTCGTACATTTCCTGGGGAATGGTGGTCATTACCCCGGTAATAAGGGCCATGAAATAGGGAAAGCCCAGCCACATGTTTACCAGTACCAAACACACCTTTGCCCAGGTGGGATCGGAAAGGAAGGGTATGGCTTCTTTGATAAAACCCGCCGCCAGAAGCATCTGGTTAAAGGCCCCCTCCTTGTGGAACAGGGAACGGAACACCATCATCGAAACGATGCCTGGCACCGCCCAGGGCAGTATAAACAGCCCCCGCCAGACGGGGCGGAATTTGACGGCTTTGGCGCGGAGTATCAGGGCCTGGAAAAGGCCGAAGGCATAGGACGAGAAGGTGGCCAGGAAAGCCCAGAGTACGGTCCAGATAAAAATACGGACAAAAGTGTTACCCCAAATGGGAATACGGAAAATATCGAGAAAGGTGTTAAGGCCGTTCCATTTTACCAGATTTCTCGGCGGACTAAAATTTGCGTTGTAATTGGTAAAGGCCACGAGAATCGCGAAAACTATCGGCACTATCGAAATAAAAATGACCAGCAGCATGCCGGGCGCTATGGTGATGTATTCAAAGGCGCTGTCCCAGAGATTCCGGAAATACTGGCCGCTGCTTATGTGTTTTCCCGCCTCTATTTCCCGGCGGGTTTTGTACGCGTCAATAATATTCCAGA
>JAIRND010000015.1 GCA_031258225.1 Treponema sp.
GTTAGTAAGTTAGGCATGGAACGTCAAATTCTCCCTTCTGCCAGGTTAGTATGAGGCCACTGTACAGGCGGTTTAGAATCGTGTCAAGCGGTTTTCCAAATTTTTTGGAAAATTTACGAAAGAAAGGCGGACTCCCCGGGTTTAATTGGGTCCGCCGGCCCGCATGATGTGGGTCTTGATGGGCGGGAAGCCGTTAAAACCGACGGAGGCGTAGCTGGCGGTGTAGGCCCCGGTACTAAGAAAGTAGAGCCGGTCCCCTATCCTCAAATCCACGGGAAGGCGGTACTTGTAGTCCTCGTACAGGATGTCCATGCTGTCGCAGGTGGGGCCCGCCAGAATCACCTCCGCCTCTTTGCAGCCCGGCAGGTCCTTGCTGGAGACAACCGGGTACTTGATCGATTCGTCCAGGGTTTCGATAAGGCCGTTGAACTTCCCCACGTCAAGGTACACCCAGCGGTTCAGGGCGGTGTTGTTCTTCCGGGAGATCAGGATCACCTCGGAAACCAGAATCCCGCTGTTTCCCACCAGGGAACGGCCCGGTTCCAGGATGATCTTGGGCAGATCGTCCCCAAAGTCGTCAAGCAGGTAGCGTTGTATCTCCGCCGCGTATTCGGAAAGGTCGTTGGTTGCCTGGGTGTAGGGGGCGGGAAAGCCCCCGCCCATGTTGATCATGGAAAGGTGGATGTCCTCGTCCTCTTCCAGCGAGGAGAAGAGGTACTTGGTTTTGGCGATGGCGTCGTCCCACTGCCCTATGTCCCGCTGCTGGCTTCCCACGTGAAAGCTGATGCCGCAGGGGACCAGGCCCAGGTCCCGCGCCATGATCAGCAGATCGTAGGCCATGTCGGGGTGGCAGCCGAATTTGCGGGACAGGGGCCAGTCGGCGGTGGAGGAGGCGTCGATGAGGATACGCACGTAGACCTTGCTGCCCGGCGCGTTGCCGGCAAGGTGCTTCAGGTCCTCCTTGCTGTCGGTGGCGTAAAGCCGGACGCCCTTTTCGTAGAAATAGGCAATGTCCCTGGCCTTTTTGATCGTGTTCCCGTAGGAGACCCGCTCGGCGCTTATGCCCAGGGAGAGGACCATGTCCAGTTCCCAGCGGCTGGCAATGTCGAAGTTGGAGCCCATTTCCGCCAGCAGGGAGACGATTTCCGGTTCCGGGTTTGCCTTTACCGCGTAGTATATCTGGCTGTAGGGGAAGAAGCCCCGCAGACGCTGGTAGTTTAGCCTGATCGTGTTCGTGTTTACAACGATGCAGGGGGTCTCCAGATCCCGTGAATACTCAAGAAAACGTTCCCAGTCCTTGTCGGAAACAAAATCGGCCCGTGGCGTCATTCCCGTACCCCCGCCGTACCCGTGGATTTTTCATTTGGATGCTAACACATTCGCCATTCACGGGAAAGGGCGGTGCGCCAAATTTTTGGGGCCGGCGTTCCGATAATGAACTATGCGGAACCATGTATGGATTGTCCTGTGTCTGGCGTTTTCCCTGGGTCTGGGCGCGCAGGAGGGGGCCGGACCGGAGCTGCCCCGGCAATTCCGGGGCCTTAGCCTGGGGATGGGGCTTGAGGAACTCAAGGCCGCCCTTGCCGCCGATGTTCTTTTCAGCTTCCGGGGGGACCGGGACGTGTCCTTCCTCCCCAACCCTCAACAGAACCTTGTGGAGACAACGGGCCTGTCCTTTGTCAAACGGGCCTTCTTTCAGTTGGACAAGGGGGCGCTTTTTATCATGGCCTTTACGATGAATACCGACCTTGTCGATTACTATTCGCTCTTTACGGCCCTGTCGGAAAAATACGGCCCGCCCGGCAGCCTGAGCCCCCGGCAGTCGGTATGGGAAAACGGGAGTACCCGGCTGGCCCTGGAACGGCCGTTGACGGTCAAGTACATCGATCTGGGGGTTTTTAACGGCCTTGTGGAGGATTCCACGGTCCAGGAAACCTATGAACTGCGTCTGCGCCAGGAATTTATCGATGCCTTCTAAGCCCGCTAAACCCGCTAAACCCCGCGCCGTTTCGCCCGCCGCGCTGCTGTTGTTCAACCTTCTGGGCTGCGCCCTGTGGCTGAACGGCGCCTGCGAATCAAAAACGCTGGCGGCTCAGGACCTTACCATTGAGCGGAAGGGGGGGGAACCGGTGATCCTGCGGGCGGAGATTGCCCGCAGCGCGGATGAAAGAGGGCGGGGCCTTATGTTCCGTAAAAGCCTTGACGATGGACATGGGATGCTCTTTGTGTTCGACCGGGATCAGATCATGTCGTTTTACATGAAAAACACCTATATCCCCCTTTCCATCGCCTTTATCAGCTCCGACGGGACCATAATGGAGATACGGAACATGCGCCCCCTGGATGAAACCACTGTCCAATCCTCCCGGAGCGTCCGTTACGCGCTGGAAACACCCCAGGGCTGGTTTGACCGGGCCGGGATCACTACGGGGGATCGCTTGTTATTGTCCGGGTTTTGATAGTACAGTTTTAATAAGGGGAAGTGATTGTTCAAAGGTTTAACACAGCGGGTCCAGAGAATCCTTTCCGTCGCGGCTCAAAAAGAGGCCCGGCGCTTCAGTTCGGATCAGTTGCTTCCTGAGCATGTGATCATCGCCCTCCTCAAAGAAGGGGCCGGAATCGCCTGCAAGGCCCTGATGTTTTTGCGGATTGACCTGTTGGAATTCCGCCATACCCTGGAATCGGGCATACCCCGCGTTGTCGGCGTCCCGGTCCACGGGGAGGTACCGCTTTCCAGACGAACCAAAAAACTCCTGGACTCCGCCACCGAAGAAGCCCACCGCCAGGGCAGTGAGTACCTGGGTACTGAGCATCTGCTGTTCGCCGGCATACAGGAACAGGGAACCGCGGTTCAGGACTACCTGTTCCGGCACGGGGTGGATACGGAGATGCTGCGGGTGGTGGTTCAGACCACGTTTAGCCGGAACCTTAGACACGAGGGGGAATTTACGGAGGCCGGCTGGCCCGGCGGGCCGGGTTTTGGCCGCTCCACCCCCCAGCCGGCGTATCAGCCCTGGTCCCTCCACCGGGAGGGGGAACACAAGTTCCCCAACCCCCGGTTTATGCCCGCCGCCTATCCGGTTCTTACCCCGACCCTTAACGAATTTTCCCGGGACCTTACGGAACTTGCCAGGGCCGGCAAACTGGACCCTGTGGTGGGCCGCGTCAACGAGATAAACCGGGCCATTCGTGTTCTGGCCCGCAGAACCAAAAACAACCCGGTCCTGGTGGGCGAGCCGGGGGTGGGCAAGACCGCCATTGTGGAAGGGCTGGCCCAGCTCCTGTCGGGGGAGGACGTTCCCGCGGCCTTGTCGGGGAAACGTATCCTGTCTCTGGACATGGGTTCCGTGGTGGCTGGCACCAAGTACCGTGGGGAATTTGAGGAACGGCTTAAACGGATCATGAAGGAAATTTCCCAGGCGGGAAACGTGATCCTCTTTATCGACGAAATTCATACGATCATCGGCGCCGGCGGGGCGGAGGGGACTATCGACGCCTCCAACATGCTCAAACCCGGCCTTTCCCGTGGGGACCTCCAGTGCATCGGGGCCACCACGCTGGCGGAGTACCGCAAGCACTTTGAGAAGGACGCCGCCCTGGAACGGCGTTTCCAGCCCATTCTGGTGGAAGAACCCCGATGCGCCGACACGCTGGAGATACTTAAAGGGCTGCAGAAGAAATACGAGGAACATCACCGGGTATCCTACTCCGCCGGGGCGGTCGAGCAGGCGGTTAAACTTGCCCAGCGTTACATCACCGGTCGTTTTATGCCTGATAAGGCCATTGACATTCTGGATGAGGCGGGGGCCATGCGTAAACTGGAGAAATCGCGGGAACCCCCGGAAATTACGGGTGTTGAGGCGGAAATTCTTCTGCTTACCGAAGAAAAGGCCACCCTGGTGAGCGCCCAGGATTACGAACACGCGGCGGAACTTAGGGACCGGGTGCAAAATCTGCGGTCCAAACTCAAGATCATGCGGACGGCCTGGGAACAGGCGTCCCAGACGGAACTTGTCCAGGTGGGAGAGGCCGATATCCGCCGGGTAGTGGCGGAACTGACGGGGATTCCCCTTCAACATCTGGAAGAACGGGAGTCCCGCCGTCTTTTGGACATTGAAGACGAACTTCACAAGACGGTTATCGGCCAGGACGAGGCGGTGCGCCGGATTGCCAACGCGGTGCGCCGTTCCCGCGCCGGAATTGCCCACCCCGGACGGCCTATGGGCGTTTTCATATTCCTGGGGCCCACCGGGGTAGGCAAGACCCTGCTTGCCAAACAGCTTGCCCACTACCTTTTTGGCGCCGAAGAATCGCTGGTCCGCATCGACATGTCGGACTACATGGAAAAACACAACGTTTCCCGCATGGTGGGGGCCCCTCCGGGCTATATAGGCTACGAGGAGGGGGGCGTCCTGACCGAGCGGATACGGCGGAATCCCTACCGCGTGGTCCTCTTTGACGAGATTGAAAAGGCCCACCGGGATGTTTTTAACCTGCTTCTGCAGGTGATGGAGGAGGGGGAACTAAAAGACAACCTGGGCCACACCGTAAGTTTCCGTAACACGGTCATCATCATGACCAGCAACGCGGGGGTCCGGGAGATCTCCCGCGATTCCCGGCTGGGCTTTGGCGCGGGGTCCGGCATTATGGACAGCAGGGAAATTGAGACCCAGGCTATGTCGGAACTGCGCCGCCTTTTTAACCCCGAATTTCTTAACCGTGTCGATGATGTGGTGGTTTTTCACCCGCTTGACATAAAGCAGATTGGGAAGATCTTCGACCTGCAACTGGGGGAACTGGCGGACCGCCTTGCCGAACAGGGCTACGGTCTTAGGGTTCTGCCCGGCGCGCGGAAGCTGCTTATCGAAAAGGGCTGGGACCCCAAATTCGGCGGCCGCCCCATGCGGCGGACCATCCAAAAAGAGCTGGAGGATCCGCTGTCCGCGCTTATCCTGGACCGGCCCGCGGGCACGCTGTTCAGCGTGGCGGCGCGGAACAAGAAGATCGTCATCCGCCGCGCCGCCTCCCCGGTCCCCGGCCTTTCCGGACAAGCGGGCTGCCCCCCGGAATCCCTTATCCCCGCCCTTAAACGCTAGCAGTTTGTCGCGTTTCGCGCGTACAACCCAAAAAATCGCCGAATAGGTACCACCTATGACTTGTACTATACTTGGGGCATGAGGGGATTTTTCCGTCTTTTTCTTGCCCTGTCGCTGCCGGCGCTGGGCCTGCCGGCGGTCCTGGGAGCCGGGG
>JAIRND010000018.1 GCA_031258225.1 Treponema sp.
CTAAAATCTCAGGTTGAATGATGTCTGACTACACCACAAAGAGGGCAGAGTCGTGGAGGTTCGGGAAGCATCGGAAGCACCAAAAAAACCCCACAATTACAATCATGACTGCGTACTAGGAGCCTGTCGCGCTTGTAGGTTTTTGCTCCACGTTGTGTCGCAAAAACCATGACCACACGGACCACACAAACCGGGAAACAAAGAGTTCGTGTTTTTGGTGGGGTTCGTGGTTAAATTTCTTTAGGTTGAATAGGGCCCGGCTACACCGCGTTAGCGGGCGGGCCATGTTCGGTCCACTCCACGCTGTTGCCGGCCGGCCCTGTTCTCCAGAAGGGGAGGTAGGGGTTCTCGATACCGTCGGGGTGGGGGATCCTTAGGATGTCGATAAACAGGAACATGTGGGGTGTAAGGGCGTAAATGTAGGTATAGACCCGCTTTTTGGTTGTAACGTCGCAGTAGGCAACGGTAAGGTAACTTTTGTTTCCCATTTCGAACGCGGTCATGGCCTTGCGGAAATACCCGCGCCAGGCCCAGTTTCTCTGTTTGTAGCCGGGAACGCGGTCGATGCCCCCCGCCGTCCGTTCAATATTGCGGGAAATCTGGTAGCCTCGGGGGTCGCACACGTAGACACGGATGACGTTGTCCGGCAGGTAGAGGCAGAGGCGCGAAAAGTAGTCGTCTATGCCGGCCTCCTCCGGCGTAAACGTGTTTTTCGCCAGAAAACCGCTTACCATGTTGTCCCATATTCCGCGTCCGGAATTTCTGTGTTCCGCGTCGGTCTGCAGCGCCGAAACGGAACGGGACGAGGCCGACTCAAAAACGGAACAGTCCGCTTCCGCGTCCCGGATCGAGGCCTGGGGCCGCGCGAACAGAAAGCCCTGGTAGTACCGTCCCCGCGATGACATGCAGATATCAAGCTGTTTTGGGGTTTCGATACCTTCGTACAGGACCTCAATCCCCACGCTTTCGGCAAAACCCGCCAGCGCCCGCAGATATTCGCGGTAGTGGTAGGAACGCTCGCTTTTGTGGATATAGTCAATATCGATTTTCATGATGTCCGGGGAAACGGACGCAAGCCGTTCGATGTTGTTGGCGCTTTTCCCGTAATCGTCTATCGCAATCCTGCAGCCGGCGTCCTTGTAGTAGGCCAAAACATCGCTGTAGTCTTCCCGGTTGGCGTTGAACTCCTCCTCGGTAATCTCGATAACCAGCTTTTCAGGGTTGATGCCGAACTCCCTTGCCCATTTCAGCGTGGGGATCTCTTCCGGTCTGTTGCCGTAACGCGCAATCCACTCCAGCCGGATATTGATAAAGAGGTACTCCCCCCGGCCCTCCTGCGCGTATTTGCGCAGCGCGTACTTGCGCACCACCCGGTCAATGTCCAGGGCCGCCTGGGTGGAGGTGTTTTTGTCGGCAAAGAAATTTCCCAGGGACTTTATCGAACCGTCGTCGTCCTTGTACCTTCCCAGGACTTCGTAGGAGTATATCCGGTTCGTGTCCGCCGCGAGGATGGGCTGAAAATAGGCGAATACCTCTTTTGAGGCCGGATCCAACTGCACGGTTGTACTATAGTAAATCACCGGACAAAGCGCAACACGGCCTACAGAACACCCCAAAAGTACTCTTGGCATGGTGCTAGGCACCAAATTTTGGTAACCTTATCTTCCTACTCGTGAACCGCCCCCGCCGGATCGGGAGGCAGAGGAGGTTAAGGTCAGGACGCGAATCAACGTGAACAACTCACTGGGAGTCTGTGTCCTACCGAGCGTGTTCCATCAGCGTGGAAACGGGGACCACGCTGTAGCCGGCGCGGACCAGCGCGTCCAACAGGACATCCAGGCGCAGAAAGAGGTAGTCCGAGCGGCCGCCTGAAAGGACGCCCAGGCGTATGGGGATGATCGAGCCGGGGCGCTTGGCCTCTACGATCCGGTCAATCATATCGGCGGCGGGGTATTGGGAAATCCCCAGGCGGCGCGCGTCTTCCCGGCTTACCCAGTCCATGGGGTCCACGTCCCGGCTGGCGGTGCGGTAGCCTACCTGGGCGGCGGCTTCGGCAATTTCGGTGGAGTTGACGTAGTAGGGGGAATGCCAGAGCAGGGAAAGTTCCCCCCCGCTGGCCCGGTAGAACTCATCCTCGTTGCGCGCCAGGCCCCGCGAAATAAAATCGGCGCCGATGCGGAAACGGGAATCGGAAAGGTCGATGGGCGCGAAGAACATGGAGGCGGTTTCGTGTCCCGCCGCGGCGATGGTCCGGGCCGCCTCCGGGTAACGGCGGATAAATTCCCCGTTAAGAAAAAACGTAACCCGGCAGCCAAAGCGGCGCAGGCTGTCCAGTACCTGGGGCAGGCCGGTTATGTCATCGTACAGATCGAAGCAGAGGGCTACCTCCCGTAGACCTGTCCGCAGGCCGTGGGAAAAGACCCCCTCGGCGGCTTCCGGCAGGTCCCCGGCGGGGGATTCCCGCTGGTACTGAATGCCGGGAACCAGCGCGACGGTCCCCACCCCCGCGGTGTTGCGGATCATGGGGAGTCGTTCGTAGGGGCCGAAACTCTGGGGTTCCAGGTAGACCCGGTAGCGGCCCGACACCAGGGAGGCGCTCCGGCGTTGGAGGTTGGGGGCCTCCGCCCAGGGGGAAACGCCGTCGGTAACAAACCAGACTCCGCCGGTCTGGGCCAGAATACGGGGCATGGTGGTACTTTTGTCCTCAAAGCCGTAGTCCGAAACCCCCGCCAGGCACACCAGGCTGCGGGCCCCGGAGACCTGTACCCGTTCTATCCGCCGGTCATCGCCGGTAACAAATTCCTCGTTACTGATCCAGAAACAGGAAAAGGCCGGACGGGAACTGATGGTCCGCTGTATCCGCCAGTTGATGTAATCGTAGAGGACGATCCCCTGTTCCCCCCAAAAGAGGGCCTTTGTGCCGTCCGGGGACAGGACCCCGCCCAGGCCGGGGGGGGCTTCCAGGGGAACAAAGGCCATGCGTTCCCTGGCCCCGGCCGCCTGGCTGTCCACCTGGGGGCTGAGCCGGTACACAACGGGGACCGGGGTTCCCTCCCGCATCACGCTGGCGATCACCGTCAGGGTTCCCGACGGGGACCAGAGGACGTTGATGTCGTAACTGCACTGGGGGATCAGCAGGTAGGGCAGGCTTGCCTCGGCGGTGTTAAAGTCGTCCAGTTCCAGGGGATAGTAGAAGATGTTCCGGCCCCCTTTGGAAAAGAGGATGGAACGGGAGTCCGGGGCTATCCAAAAGCGGTCGAAATTTCCGTCAAAATCAAAGGGGATCTTCCCGGACACGGCGCCGATCTCCAGAAAATCCGCGTAGAGGGTGCGGGCGAATATCTCCGAACCCCGGACTTTGAATACGGTGGCCCCCTTGAGGTAGAAAAAATCCCCGGTACGGCTCCAGGAAACGGAGTTGATGGTCCCCTCCCCGATATACCGGTACCGCTCGTCCACCGCGGCGGCGGGGAAGGGGTTCACGGTGTAGTAGTAGAGTTTACCCCGCTGGGCGTAGACAAAGACCCGTGAATCCGGGCTCCAGCACGCGGGAAACTGGGACGCGGGCCGCTCAATGTCCAGGGCGACCGTTCTTTTCTCCCCCTGCTGGGTGTCCACCAGGATCAAATTTCCGTAGGCGGAACTTACCGGGTCAACGTAGAGGAGCCAGCGGCCGTCCTGGGAGGCCGCCATATCCTCCACCCGGCCTCCGGTAATGGCCTTGCCCGACACAAACGAGGGGAAGCCCGGCACGGTCTGGGGCAGCCCGCCGGCCAGGGGGACGCGCAGGGCGCCAAAGGCGTTCCGCACCTGGATAAGCCGGCCATTGGCAATAAGTTCCATACGTTCGGGAAACGCGGTAAGCTGGGTAAGGGCCAGGTCCGTAAGCCGGGAAACAAACAGGGCGTTTTGGGGGGCAAAGCCGTTCTGAACGGCGTCTGCCCGGAAGAGCAGGCGGTTGTCGTCGGACAGGTCCAGTCCCCCAAAGTTGACCAGGCCGGCCAGGGGCCGCAGGGCCGCGAAGATCAGAACCAGCGCGCAAAAACGGCTTTTCATGGCGTTACTTTGGAAGAACGGCAGACCCGGAACCGGCCCGGCCTGCCCAGAGGAGTAGTTCATCCAGCTCCCGCTCCGTCTTTTCCAAAATCTCTTCCAGTTCCCCGATGCGCCGGAGTGAATAACGGATTTTCCGATCCAGAAGCCGGGAACAGGCGTTGTCCAGCACGGCTTCAAAGGAGTCCGCGCTGGACCGGGAAACGTTTTCCTGTTCTTGGGCGTCCATAAGATCACTGCGCATGGTTACTGCTGGTTGATGGTAAATTCAACGGCAGCCGGAGACCCGTCGTTTTTTATATTGTCTCCCCTATTTTCAAAAGCCCTGATGAACGTAACAACCGCTATAAAAACAATAAGAATCAACACTAAATTTCGCATGCAACCTCCCGGGGCTGAAAGACCGGGTGTTCTTTCATTTGTACCCCCATCGTAATATTACCGTTGAAGAACTTCAAGGGGATTAATAGGTTTATCATTCTTAAACACCGCAAAATGCAAATGGTTGCCGGTGCTGTAACCGGTGCTGCCCACCTCGCCGATTTTGGCATTCTGGGTAACCGCGGCCCCCTGTCTTACGGCCACCGCGCTTAAATGCGCGTACATTGTCTGATACCCCCCCTGATGGGTAAGAATGATATAATTCCCATAGATCGAATTCACCGCCACGGTGGAGACCCTTCCGTCCATGGCGGCCTTGACCGGGGTGCCCAGGGGTGCGGCCAGGTCTATGGCCGAATGGAACCGTTCCACCCCGGTGATCGGATCGATACGCCAGCCGTAGGGACTGCTCAGCGTGCCCCGGATGGGGTAGATAAACGCCTCCCCCAGGGCCAGGCGGATATCCTCCCGCGGCATTTGCGCGCCGGGGAGAAAGAGGGTCATTCCCGGATTTATCACATCGCTTTCCAGATCGTTAACGTCAAGGATCACCCGCAGGGGCACGGAACTGGCGCCGGAAATACCGGAAAGGCTGTCCCCGGCCTTTACCGTGTAGGGGACGCCGTCCATGTTGGGTATCCGCAAGATTTCTCCTTCCCGCAGACGCCGGGCGTTGGTAATGCCGTTGGATGCGATCAGGGTGCCCATGTCAAGGTCCTGGGTTTTGGCGATCTCCGAAAGGGTGTCCCCCCCCTTGACCTTGTACTCCTTCCAGGTGAAGGTCTCCACCAGGTCCAGGGGTATGTCCTCCTCCACCGGGAGGGTTTCCCCCACACCCTGCCCCAGGCCGGCGTACTGGACCAGGTTCCGTCCCGCCTCCTCCCCCCGTCCGGCGGCCCCCAGGGTTAAGCCCTCCGAAACGGAGAGCGCGATGGGAACCTTCCAGTTGATCGCCGTTACGGAAACAACGATGGTCAGGAGCGCGGCGAGTACGGGAGAGAGGGGAAACCGGGCCCTGTGTTCCGGGTTCGCGCGGCCCGGGGCTGTCCGCACGCCAGGCGTTTGAACGCCAGGTGTCTGAACGCCAGGCGTTTGGACGGGGGCTGCGTGATCCGGCCGCAACGACGGCAGGGGAAACAGACCATCGCCGCCAAACAGGATCTGGTAGAGCGGCCGCGCCGGTTTGTGTTTTTCCGGCCGGCGGCGTTTCAGGGATTTCTTGAATATACGGGCCGAGTAATTACGGTTAACCACCTGATGAAAAGAGCGGGCGGGGGGTTTGGCCTTTGTCCGGCGCTTGACATGCTGTGTAATTGCGATGTTTGACATAGTAGTTTATCGACATTAGGGAATCCATTCATTATACTCCCCTGTGATGGGGGAAACCCGCCGGAGGCAGGACACGCGAAAAAAACTACCGGCTCTTGTGGCGGCTCTTGTGGCGGCTGTGGGGATGAAATTGTTTGTGTTTGATTTTATGGTTGCCCAGGGCGGTTCCATGAGCCCCGCCATACGGCCGGGAACCGTGCTTCTGATAAGCCGCCTGCGTTACGGTTTCCGTCTGCCCGGTTCCCAATCCTACCTTGTGCGCTGGGGCATGCCCGTGCCGGGGGAGGTGGTGGTCTTTTACACTCCCGAAGGTATTGTCGCGGTTAAACGCTGCGCCGGACTGGAGGAGGGGGAAAAATTTATCGCCCTGGGGGACAATGGGGCGCAATCCTTTGATTCCCGGTCCTATGGGCCGGTGCCGGTGGATAACATAATCGGAAAGGTGCTGGGTATTAAATGACAAGTCCCTACAGGGGCCGGGGTCCAAGGAAAACGGCCCGGCGTTTTTACGTCTTCATTACCCTCATAAGTCTCGCGGCGCTTGCCCTGCTGCTGCGTTACGCCTGCCTCATGCTGATAGACAAGGCCGGCGCGACAAACCAGAGCCAGGAACGTCCCGCCGAGCGGGGGCCCATTCTGGACCGGAACGGCAGGGTTCTGGCCCTCTACACGCCCCTTGCCAATGTATCGGCCTGGCGTTCCACCGTTCAGGACCCGGAGGCCGTGGGGGAGGAACTGGCCCCCCTGTTGGACCTAAGCCCCGCCTATATCCGGGACCGGATCTCCTCCTCTCCAAACGAATTTGTGTACCTCAAAAAACAGGTCGACGCATCGGTCATCAAACCTATTGAGGAAGCCCTGGCGGAGGGCAGGCTGCGGGGCATCCGCCTTGAGTACATTCCCGGCCGTATCTACCCGGAGCGGAATTTGGCCTCCCAGGTCATCGGTTTTGTGGGGGATGAGAACAGGGGGCTTGAGGGAATTGAATACGCCTTTGAGCGGGAACTGAGCGGCGGCGAAAAGGGCAACCAGGTTATCCTGACCATCGACGCCAATGTGCAGTACACTCTGGAGCGGATTGCGGAGGAAACCCTGCGGGAAACCGGCGCGGAGTCGATCATGTTTGTGGCCATGAACCCCCGTACCGGCGATATTCTTGGTTCAGCGTCCCTTCCCACCTACGATCCCAACAATATCCGTTCCTCCACCGAAATCCAGAGGATGAACCGTCCGGTGGTATGGGCCTACGAACCGGGTTCGGTTTTTAAGATATTCTCCCTGGCCACCCTGCTGGACAGGGGGGCCATTGGCACGGATACCACCTTCATCTGCAACGGTTACTACGAACACGTTACCAGCGGGGGAGAGCGGATCAGGATCAACTGCCTGGGGGCCCATGGCAGGGTAACGGCCCGGGACATTATCGTCGTTTCCTGTAACGCCGGGGCCGCCTACGCGTCGGACCAGCTTGGGCAGGAGAGTTTCTACGAGGGGCTTAAAAATCTCGGCTTTGGGGCCCGTACCCTGAGCGGTTTCCCCGGTGAAACCTCCGGCCTGATGAACCCCGTGGATCGCTGGTCCGGCCGTTCCAAACAGACCATCGCGATGGGGCAGGAAATTTCGGTTTCCACGCTCCAGGTTCTTCAGGCGGCCAGCGCCATTGCCAACGACGGAATCCTGGTCCCCCCCCGCGTGGTTTCCAGCATCGCCTCCCCGGATGGGGAGGAGATCCGGCGCTGGGACGCCGGTCCCGCCCGGCAGGTAATAAGCCCGGAAACGGCGCGGATAATCCGGTCCGCCATGGTGGATGTTACCAGCAGCATCGGTACGGGCTGGCGGGCCAATGTGGAGGACCTGTCCCTGGCGGTGAAGACCGGTACCGCCCAGATCATCGATCCTGAAACCCATGCCTACTCCGCCACCGATCATATCGCCAGTTGTATCGCCCTGCTCCCCGCCGAATCCCCCTCCCTGGTCCTCTACCTGGTCATTGTCAAACCCCAGGGGGAAATTTTTGGGGGCCGCATCGCCGCGCCCGCCATCCGCCAGGCCGCCGAATCCCTGGTGGACTACCTGGGCATTCCCCGGGGCCTTAACCCCCAGATAACCCACTCCCCCGAGGTGATCCTGCCCCAGGAACAGCCCCCGGCAGTTACCACCGTTGTCCCGGATTTTACGGGCTTCTCCAAGCGCAGCCTTATCCCCCTGCTCCTGCGGGATGATCTTCACGTCGAAATGCTTGGCGAAGGGTGGGTGCGCCGCCAGAGTCCGCCCCCGAACACCCCCCTTGCCCCGGATACGATCATCTACCTGGAATTCGAATAGGGATGGACGGGCGACAGATCGCCGCGCTCTACCCCGGCCTTATGGAAGCACTGGGCCGGCCGGGGGAAAGCCCGGACGGGACCGGCTGGGCGGGGGAGCTGAGCGTCCAGACCAGCCTCTCCGGCAACCCCACGCTGCTCCTGGCGGGCCGTCATGTCCACTCCCCCCGCGATCCGGCGCGGGAGGCGGAACGGCTTGTCGAATTCCTCCGGCACGGCAACGCCGATTACGGTGACGCCATACTTGGCGACGCCGGCCCCATCGTGATCCTTGGATTTGGCCTTGGCTACACCGCCGAAGCCGCCGCCAAAGCCGCCCCGGGGCGGCCCCTCATCATCGTGGAAAACCGGCGGGAGGCGCTGCGCCTGGCCCTGAGCGTCCGGGACCTGGGCCCCCTGCTCACGGAAAACCAGCTGGTCTTTGTCGTTGGGGGGAACGGGGAGGCCGCCATCCGGAATGCCCTTGATCTGTTCAAGGGCAGGGCCGACATTATCCGCAACCGTACCCTTATGGCCGCCGACGAGGAGTGGTACGCCGCCGTTGAACAGGGCATAGCGGCTTACACGAACCGGGACCAGGTGAACCAGGCCACGCTGCGCCGTTTTGGTAAACGCTGGGTCCGTAACCTTGCCCGGAACATGGAGGCCATTCGGGACCTGCCGGGGATCTCCGCGCTGCGGGGGGTCCTGGCCGGGGGACCGGAGAGCGGGCCCGGAATCCCCGTCTTTCTTGCCGCCGCCGGCCCCTCCCTGGACCAGGCCGGGCCCCTGCTGGCCGATATACGGAAACGATGCGTCGTTGTGGCGGTGGATACCAGCCTGCGTTTCGTGCTTGGCCGGGGTATGGAGCCGGATTTTGCCGTGGTTGTGGACCCCCAGTACTGGAATTTCCGCCACCTGGACCGCTGCGCCGCCGCGCGGACCTGGCTTATCGCCGAATCGGCCGTGTACCCCCCCGTACTGCGCCACCTGTTCCGGGGGACCTTCCTCTGCCGCTCACAGTTTCCCCTGGGTTGCTTTATCGAAGACCGGGTTGACCCCAAAGGGGCCCTGGGCGCGGGGGGGTCGGTAGCCACCAGCGCCTGGGATTTTGCCCGGTTCCTGGGGGCCCCCGCCATTTGGATCGCCGGACTGGACCTGGCCTTTCCCGGCCTGAAGACCCACTTTACGGGGGCCCTGTTTGAAACCCGTTCCCACGCCGAATCGAACCGCCTTGTCCCTGCGGAAACCTGGTCGGTCCGGGCCCTGCGGGACGGCCGGCCCTTCCTCGCGGCGGCGGCCGATGGCGGGCAGGTCCTTACCGACCGGCGGCTCTCCCTCTACGCCTCCTGGTTTGCCGGCAATTTCCGTACCTATCCCGCCCTCCGCAACTACCGCCTCGTTTCCCCCGCCCGCGGCCAAGAGTACCGCTCAGAGCGCAGCTCAGGAATCGCCATCCCCGGACTGGAGAGCGCCGGACCGGAGGCCCTGCTGGAACTTCCCGAACGCCGGGAGGAGATCGACAGGCGTCTAGAGGGACTCTACACGCGGATCGCCGGGGATTTTCGTCGGAACGCCGAAGAACGGGAACGGTCCTACCACGCGGCCCGGCGGCGGCTTATCGAGGGACTGGAGACCATCGCCGGGGAGGCCGAGGCGGCCGCCGCCCTGGCCCTGAACAGCCCGCGGCACCCCGGGGAGGCCGCGGAGGGTATTCTTCAACAGTTGGACAGAACCCTCCTGTCCATCAACAACAGCGACGTAAAAGAAGTGGCGGGCTTCCTGTTCCCCTCCCGGGAGGAACTGGGGGCCGGGCTGCAAGGCGGCGGGGAAACCCCCTTTGACCGCTATGTGGAAACATCCGGGCGCGTCTATCAGGCCCTGGCGGAGGCGGCGCGCTATCAACTGGCACAATTGCGATTTGTTGACGCCAAGCGCGACCAACGGCAAAATTGGTAGTAGAATAGTCGTATGAACCACAGGTTCCGCCGCTATGTCCGGCTTCTTTTCCTCCCCTGCGTGGTTATTACCGTCGCGGCCTGCGTAAGCCGTCCCAGGGCTCTCCCGGAGGAGAAACCGGCGCCCGTCAGGGTTCCCGCAGTCCTTGTGGACCCCCCGGCTTCGGCCGAAACGGTACCGCCGGTGGAATTTCCACTGCCGGTGGAAACCCCGCGGCCCATCGAGGACGTTATCCGCCGGGTAAAGGACAACGATCCCGCGTTGATACGGTATTTCACCCAGGATGAGGAACGGCGCATCTCCATCCACGCGGAATTGGACGGATTTGAGGTGGAATACGATCTGGAAAACGCCCGCCCCTCCGCCGGCGGCGAAACTGATGGTACGGCTAATAGCGCAGCTAATAGCGCAGCTAATAGCGAAGCTAATGGTCCCCGGTGGGAACTTGATTTTACCGTGCGGGAAGCGGGAAGCGCGGAAGTGCTGCGGGACACCATGTGGTGGAACATCGACGACGACGATTCGGGAGTACTCCTGTCCCTGGACGACGATTACCAGGATCAGTGGCTGCGGTACTTCGATCTTTTTGACCGCTACGGGGCGGTGATCACGTTTTTTACCATCGGCGGCTTTTCCCCCTTCTGTACGGAGGCCCTGAACCGGGGACACGACATAGGCTACCACACCAGGGACCACCTTAACCTGCTGCGGGTTTCCCAGGAGATCTTTTACGAGCAGACCCTGGGGGAGGTGGAAAGCTACCGGGAGGCGGGGGTTCCCCTGCGTTCCTTTGCCTACCCGTTTGGCTTTTCGGAACCCTGGATGCGGGAGGCCCTGGCCGGCACCTTCAGCGTCCAGCGCGGGTTTGGGGTACGGTACTGCCTCTACGACCGGGAGGCCATTGAGGCGGGGTATATCTCCTCCATCTCAATCGACAACACCATCTACAAAACCGACGCGGAATTCGAGGCCGCCATCACCATGATGCTCAGGGCCGTCAAGTTTATCGGCCGGGGTTCCATCGTGCCCCTTACCACCCACACCATTGCCGACGACGCCGATTGGGGAATCAAGGTCCACCGGCTTGAGTACCTGCTCCGGACCGCCCGGGATTTGCGCCTGGTTTTTTACCGGTATGGGGATTTCTAGTACGCAGTCATCATTCAACCTGTGAGTAGTTCAGTTTGATACGCCTGAACGTAACCCTCTACCGCCTCCCGGCAGGGGCGGGGATAGCCCGGCGGAAAACGCTTGTATAACGGTCTCTCGAACTCCTCCAACATTAATTCGGCAGGGGAGCGGCAGGCCGGCAACGGCCACGCTTGCCTTGCGCCATCAGTCGCAAGGCTTCGGTCAAGTGGCCGCCGCAGCCTGCCGCTCCCCCGCGGGTTGCTGTTGGAGGAAATCAACAGATCGTTATACCTAAGTAAACGCGCATGGTGCCTGTCACCATGCAGCGGTTAATCAATCTGCATGGGCATGACAACGTGAAAAAAGTCTTTTTCCGGTACAGGCTGAATGGTTATCGCCTTTGTGGGGTCGCTGAACTTTATGCCGATGTCGTCTTCCTTCATCG
>JAIRND010000208.1 GCA_031258225.1 Treponema sp.
AGGCCATCGGCGTACCTGTTGAACAGATTGTCCGGGGTACCGGACTAACGGAATCCCAGGTTTGGGAACTGTGAATCTTTCTTTCCGGACAGCTTCATAGCCGGGTCCCTACCCGCCCCCGTGCTTTTTGTTAAGTTATGGTAAATTCCTGGAAAGAAAGGGCGCAGGGTACGATCCGGCCCGCAGCGGTTCACGATAGGGAGTTAAGGTAAGGCGGCTATCAAACCTAAAACCTCAGGTTGAATGGTGTCTGACTACACCACAAAGAGGGCAGAGTCGTGGAGGTTCGGGAACCATAGGAAGTACCAAAAACCCCACAATTACAATCATGACTGCGTACTAGCAGTTTGTCGCGCTTCGCGCGTAAAACCCCAAGTCATCGAAGATGACAAATCGCCGAATAGGTACCACCTATGAGGCGATTTTACCTTTGTGTAACCTGTTGGTATGTCCGCAGCAAAGCCCCCTACACCAGCGGTATCCCCAGCCCCTTCATGGCCTCCTGTAGAAGACCCGCATGCGCGGCTTCCAGCGGGCCCAGGGGGAGCCGCGCCGGACCGGCGGGGAGACCCGCCCAGCCCATAGCCGCCTTGATGGGGACAGGGTTCGTTTCGATAAAGGCCGCTTTAACCAGGGGAAGCAGCTCGTAATGGATCCTCCGCCCCTCCTCAACAGTACCGTCAAGACAGGCCCGGATCAGGGCCGCCACCCTGGCGGGGACCAGGTTGGAGATGACCGAGATAACGCCATCCCCCCCCAGGCTCATCAGGGGCAGGGTAAGGCCGTCGTCCCCGGAGAAAACAAGAAAATCCCTCCCCTCCGCCTGGGCGGGCAGCTTGATGTTCCGAATAACATCCCCCATCTGGTTAATGTCCCCGCTGGCCTCCTTGACCCCGATAATATTGGGAATCCGGGCCAGCTTCTCCATCAGGGCCGTGGGGATGTTCCGCCCCGTGCGTCCGGCGATGTTGTAGATGATGATGGGAATACCAAGTTCCCCAGCGGCCTGGAAATGGCGGATAAGGCCGGAGTCGTTGGGCTTGTTGTAGTAGGGCGTAACGACAAGGGCGGCATCGGCTCCCAGGTCGCGGGCCCGCTTGGTGTACCTGAGCATGTAGGAGGTGTCGTTGGACCCCGTCCCCACGATGAGCGGCACACGACCGTTCGCCTTTTTTACGGCGATCCTGATCAGTTCCTCCTCCTCCTCATCCTCAAGCGTGGGGGTTTCCCCCGTGGTCCCCAGGGGCAACAGGCCGTGTATACCCTCCCCAATCTGGTAGTCAAGAAGCCGCTCCCAGCCGGCGTAATCCACCGTTCCCGCTTCGGTCATAGGGGTGATAAGGGCGGTAAAGGCCCCCCGTGGTATCGGTACCATACATACTCCTGTCAAATCGCAATTCCATCAGCCCCTGGCGGGCCGATCATGCCGGCCAGTACATCCTCAAAGGTAAACACCCCCTGCCGGGGCGGTCCCCCCTCATCACTGCGGATCAGCCAGCGGGCGGCCAGCAGGGCCCCCCGCGCCAGACCTTCGCCGTTCCGGGCGCTGTGCGTAATTTCTATGCTGTCCACCGGGGAATCGAAAATAAGCGTGTGAACGCCGGGCACCGCCCCCAGACGCAGACTGCCAAAGTGGAGTTCTTCCGGCCTGGGCGGACGGTTCAGGGTCTCGTAAACCGCCGTGGTCTTGCGGTCCATGTTGTTGATGACAAGTTCCGCCAGCGCCCTGGCGGTACCAGAAGGACTATCAACCTTTTTGTTGTGGTGAACCTCGTAACCGGCCACATCGTAGTCCGGAAAACTGTTCATCAAGGCGGCGGCGCGCGCGGCGATCCGGTAGAACAGGTTTACCCCCAGGGAAAAGTTGGGGGCCCAGAGCAGGGAGGAACCAGCGGCCTTTACCGCGGCCTCCGCCTCCCCCAGCCGGTCCTGCCAGCCCGTACTGCCCACCACAACGGGGATCCGCCGTTCCGCCAGGGCGTTGATGTTGTCCAGAACCGCATCGGGCCGCGTAAATTCCAGGGCCACGTCTACACACCCCGCCCCGTCCAATTCGGCGATAGTCCTGTACACCGCCGCCCCGTGCGCGCTTGTTTCCGCGCCGTAAAACGGGTCCACAACCACGCCGGCCCGGTCCCCCCGCTCCAGGGCCAGACGTTCAATACGCTTCCCCATCTTGCCATACCCAATAATCGCGATATTCATTCCGTGCCCCCGCCGCCCTCCGATTCGGGAAGCTCCAGACGGTCAAAAAAGTCGATGTGCAGGGCCCGGACCACCTCTTCCGCCTCCGTGTCCTCGACAATAAAACTGATATTCACCTTGCTGGCCCCCTGGGAGACCATCTGCACCCGTACCCCCAGGAATTCGCAGGTACGGAAGGCCCGTGCCAGAATTTCAGAGGACCG
Organism: Treponema sp.; assembly: GCA_031258225.1. Taxonomy (GTDB): domain Bacteria; phylum Spirochaetota; class Spirochaetia; order Treponematales; family Breznakiellaceae; genus JAISFT01. The sequence continues at coordinate 2,409 of JAIRND010000208.1, forward strand.
CTTCACGTTACCCACAATCGTAACGATAGCCTTCCCCTTCCGCAGTTCCACACTGGCTATCCGGGACAACTCCTCCTTCAACACCGAAAGATCGTTCACCGTGTCCAGCGTAAGGGAGACCGATACCTCACTCGTCGCCACCATGTCCACCGAAATACGGTGCCGCGCAAAACTGGAAAAAACCTCCGCCAGAAACCCGTATTGGCCCAGCATCCGCGTGGAAACAATATCGACCAGACTTATGTTTTTGCGGGACGTAATGGCCCGCACAGGAAGCGCCCCCTTCTCCGGGGAGGGAACAATCCTCGTACCCGGCGCGGCGGGATTGTAGGAATTTTTAACCAGCACCGGCGTCCCCGTCTTCATACAGGGCTGCATGGCGCGGGGGTGGAGCACCTGCGCGCCAAAATACGCCAGTTCCGCAGCTTCCTCATAGGTAACAGTTTCCACAGGTTTGGCGTTTTTTACAATCCGGGGGTCCGCCGTAAGAATACCGTCCACATCCTTCCAGATCTGTATCTCCTCCGCGCCACAGGCCGCGGCGGCCATCGTCGCGGAAAGATCACTCCCGCCCCGCCCCAGCGTTGTAATAACCCCCCCCGCGTCCTTCGCGATAAACCCCGTAAGCACCGGCAGCGTCCCCTCCTCCACAAGCGGAAGCACCCGTTCAGGGATCAGACGCCAGCTTTCCCCCATAATCTCCGCGCTCGTGTAGTTCGAATCGGACACAAAACCCAAATCCCAGGCGTCAAAGGCCCTCGCCCTCATCCCCAGGGAGACAAGACAGGCAGCCATAATCCGCACCGAAAGCCGCTCCCCAAAGGACAACAGATAGTCCTTCGTCCGCCGGCTCAACTCCCTAATTCGCGAAATACCGGATAAAAGACCCCTCAACTCCTCCAGCAGCGGAACAATCTCCCCCTCTGCGGCCCCCAGCCCCAGGGCCCGCATCGTTTCCAGATGCGCCCGTTCAATAGCGCCCATCGAAACCCGCCCCTCGTGGTAGGCCAGAGCCCCCGCCTCCAGCAGATGGTCCGTAGTGTCCCCCATCGCGGACAGCACCAGCACCAGCCGCCGCTCCACCTGGGCCTTAACAATGTCCGCCACCCGGCGGATACACACCGCGTCCGCCACCGATGTCCCGCCGAACTTCATCACAACCATAAACCGGAAGTTTATCAGGAACACCCGGGCCTTTCCTAGTTAGCAGTTTGTTGCGCTTCGCGCGTAAAA
>JAIRND010000055.1 GCA_031258225.1 Treponema sp.
AACCCGGTAAAATTTGGCGTACTTGTTTTGGGCCAGTTCCCGAATTGTTTGTTTGATCAGCATGTCCTTGTCGGAAAGCGGTTCGTTTTCCTTTCCAAGGAGCGAAAAAACCTTGTCGAGTATGTTATCCGGCATCTACCTGTCCCCCACTCTGTCTTTGCTCTATATTATCGCTGAATTCGCGTTTCGATCAACGCCAGGGAAAAACGGGCCGGGCACCATGCGCGTTTACTTAGGTATAACGATCTGTTGATTTCCTCCAACAGCAACCCGCTGGGGAGCGGCAGGCCGCGGCGGCCACGCTCGCCAGATCAGCTTACGTTGTTTGTTCAACCGGCCCTTATACCCACGATAACCACCATCGTGGCCTGATACAACGATCAAGAAAAAAGCCCCGCAAACAAAAATAAACGCAATGCCTGGCACCATAGATGGGTAAGGCTGTTTTGAGGGCCAGGTTTAGAGCAGGCTCAGGAGTTCCTCGTCGCCAAAGGCCCCCAGGCTTTTAAGGGCGGAAAGGCTGCGGAGAAACGAGAATTCGGCCCTGGTTTTTTGGGTTTCGCTTGATAGGGAACGGGAAGCGGCGTCCAGGAAAGTGGTCATGGAGGCGCTTGAAAGGCGAAACAGTTCCTGCTGCTGCTCCAGAAGCAGGGCCGAATATTCGGCCTGCCGCCGGTTGGCGATAAGGGTTTGGGCGTTTCCGGCCAGCGTAAAAAGCTGGGACTGCAGATTGATGTCAAAGGCCGCCAGGGTATCCTGGTAGTCGATACGGGAGTTCTCCAGCGAATTCCGCTGCTGCTGTTCGCTGTTGATAAGGTTCCAGTAATCAAGGGGGATGGTTCCGCTTAGCGTAACCGAGGCGCCGTATGAGAGGGGATCGGCGGGGGGCCTGGCGATAATGTTGTAGTCAAGGTTAAACGACGCGGACAAGTCCAGGCTTGGTAAAAACGCGCTTTTTGTAAGGTTGTACCTGTTTTCCGCCTGTTGAAGCGTGATGTACGCGGATTTAAGCGAGGGGCTGCGGGAGGCAAGTTCCTCTTTCAGTGTCAGGAACCGGTCTGAAATTTCCTCCATCGTCCACCGGGAGATACGGTCGAGCAGTTCCTCGTAGTTGCCGAAGTCAAGGGGCAGAAGTTCGATGGTCCCGCCGCTTCCGATAAGCTGCTCAAGCCTGCGCAGAGCCAGGGAACGGTTGGTCCGGGCGGCGGCCAGGGAACTATCCGCCGCGGACTTATTTGAAAGGGCAAGAAAATAATCGCTGGGGGAAAGGATCCCCCCGGCCCGCCGGATTTCCGCGGTTTCCAGGGCCACGGCGCTGATCTCCGCCTGCAGTTCCGCGGTTTTTATGGCGGCCTCCGCTTCAAGGCAGTTGAAGTAGTGGTTGTCCGCCTCCTCCAGTATGGCAAAAAACTGGGCCTGTGTTTTCACGTCCAGGACGGAGTCGTTCAGGGAAAGATTCGCCCGTTCGTTTTTTGCCTTTCCACGGTCAAAGATGCTGATCTTCCCGCTGATCGAAAACCTGGCGCCGGCGTCCAGAGCGTCAAGGGCGTCTCCCTTGGCAGCCTCGAAGGGGGAAAACGAGGCGCTGGCGGAGGCGCTGAGGGTGGGGATGTACGTGAAGTAGTAAGCCATTTTCGCGAGGGCCTGGTTCCGCTTGTCGATTTCAAGTTTTCTCATGTCCGGGGACGCCAGAACCGCCGCCCTGCGAATGTCTTCCAGGCCCAGTTCGGCGGAAAACGCCGCCTGGGAAAACAGCGCGGCGAACCCCGTGAACAGGAAAAACCGCATAAGCCGTGAACGGTGTTGTTTCATACCGCCTCCGTCCGCGCCGCGCCTACTCATAGCGCAGCGCCTCGATGGGATAAAGCCGCGCCGCTTTTTTCGCGGGGTAGTAGCCGAATACCACCCCCACGAACAGGGAAAACAGCGCCGCCAGCAGAACGATAACCGGCAGAATTGATGTGGGGATGTTGAACACCGCCAACACCCTGCAGGCGGCGTAGGAAAGCGCGATGCCGATCATCCCCCCGGCAATGCTGAGGATACAGGCTTCGGCGAGGAACTGCAACAGAATATCCTGCTTCCGCGCCCCTACCGCCATGCGTATGCCTATTTCCCGCGTGCGTTCCGTAACCGAAACAAGCATGATGTTCATAATGCCAATTCCCCCAACCAGCAGGGATACTCCCGCGATGGCCGCCAGCAGTATGGTAAGGTTACGGGACGTTTCACCGGCCATTTCGATAAGACTGGTACTGTTCATGATACTAAAATCGGCAATGGCGTTGTCGGGCAGGTCGTGGGATTCCCGCATGATCGCCTCAACCTCACGCTGGGCGGCGTCCATGTAGGACTTGTCCACCACGCTCAGCACAATGGAGCCCAGGTTCTTTGAGGGGGCAAGGCGGGTAAGGTAGGTACGGTAGGGGACCAGCACCATGTCGTCGGCGTTCTGCATTCCCATCGAATCGCCGTGGGCTTCCAGAACCCCCACGATGATCCACGAGCCGTCCCCCAGGCGCATGCTCTGGCCCACGGCCCCCTCGACACTGCCGAAAAGGGATACGGCCGTATCCGCGCCCAGCACCGCGACCCGCTGCCGTTCGTCGTTTTCTTCCTCGCCGAACATGGTCCCCTGATCGATCTTCCAGTCCCGGATACGGAGGTAGGAATCCTCCACCCCCATGACCGATACGGATGCGCTGCCGTCCGTGCCAATGCAGGTAAAATTCCGCTGTACCAGGGCGGAAACCGCGGCGGCGTAGGAATTCTCCGCGACAATCTTGTCCCGGTCCGCCACCGTAACCCTGGGAAGGCGGGAAAAACCGGTCATGCTTTGCCCCCCGCGATAAACCATGCGCTGGGGCTGTATCTGCAGCAGGTTGGTTCCCATAGAGGAAATGCGGGCCTCAATTTCGTTCTGGGCCCCCTGCCCTATGGCGGTCATAACCACCACGGAGGCAACGCCGATAATAATGCCCAGGGAGGTAAGAAGACTGCGCATCATGTTCCGCAAAATGGAGCGGACGCAGTTTTGCAGCAGGTAGAGGGCCTTCATTCCGCCGCCTCCATGCCGCGGGCGGTCCGCCGGTCTTCCACGATAAGGCCGTCTTTAAGGCTGATGATCCGCTTTGTTTTTTCCCCTACATCGCCTTCGTGCGTTACCAGTAAAATTGTTTTTCCCCCCTCGTTGAGTTTGCGGAACAGTTCCATAATCTCCAGAGTCATGGAGCTGTCCAGGTTCCCCGTCGGTTCATCGGCAAGGATAAAGGCCGGGTCCGTAACAAGGGCCCTGGCAATGGCGACGCGCTGCTGCTGGCCGCCGGACAACTGGTTGGGTTTGTGGGAAAGCCGCTGGGCCAGGCCCACCGCCGCCAGCGCCGCTTCCGCCTTTTCCCGTATCCGGGCGCGCCGCAGTTTTTCCCGGCGGCGGTACAGCAGGGGCAGTTCGACGTTCTCAATGGCGCTGGTCCGGGGAAGCAGGTTAAAGGACTGGAACACAAAACCAATTTTACTGTTCCGAATTTCCGCGAAGGTCCCCGCGTCGGAACTGGTGGTCTCCACCCCATCCAGCGTGTAGCTTCCCTCCGTGGGGGCGTCCAGACAGCCCAGGATGTTCATCAGGGTTGACTTGCCGGAACCGGAGGGGCCCATAATGGCGATAAATTCCCCGGCCTCCACGGAAAAGTCAACGCCCCGCAGCGCGTTTACCACGTAGCTTTCCTGCTGCCGGCGGCGGCTGAATATTTTTTTACTGTCCTCCGCCTGGTAACGCCGCGTTACACCCAGCAGCGTTATTACGGGGCGGCCCCCGGCACGCGGGCGGGCGGGCGGAACGATCTGTATCATTTGACCCTTTCGCGGAGGATAAACTGTGTTCCGGCGACAATGCTCTCCGTAAGGTCCGGGGAGGAAACTTCGGTAACCGATCCGTCGCTGATACCGGCTATAACCAGGATGCAGTCGGGTTTCCCCTCACTGTTGAGGAACCACAGGGGCTTGTACTGCGGGCCCTGGGAGACGGCCGCGCTTGTGCGGCTTGTCGTCCCCCCCGATCCGCCGGACGCGCCGGGTCCCGCGCCGCCGCCGGGCATACCACCACCAGGCGCGCCGCCAGGCATACCGCCGCCGGGAGCGCCGCCGCCGGAAAATCCACCGCCGGAGAATCCGGGTACGCCGGTCCCCGCGCCGCCGCCCTGCCCCGCCGCGGCAGTACTGCGGGCTTCCTCCCGGTTCCCCGTCTCCGGGGCCGTCCCTGTCAGGGCGCCGCGCTTGGCGCTGATGATCCCCTCCACCTGGGAAGCGGAAAGCTGGGAGGGGGTGTAGCGCAGGGCCGCGTTGGACACCAGGAGTACGTTTTCTCTTGATTCCTCGATAAACTCCATGTTGCAGGTCATCCCCGGAAGCAGGGACAGATCGGCGTTATCAACGGTAACAATAACGTTGTAGGAGACAACCCCGTCCTGGGTGGAAGGGGAAAGCCGCTTGCTGGAAACGGCGCCATTAAAACTGCGTCCGGGCAGGGCCTCCAGGGTAAAACGAACCCGCTGCCCCTCCTGGATCGAGCTGATGTCAAGTTCCCCCACCCAGGATTCAATCTGCATCTCCCGCAGATTTTCGGCGATGACAAAGATCGCGGTGGAATTGGCGGAAGCCCCCTCCACAACGGTCCCCCCCTCACTGATATTGCGGGACAGCACCGTCCCGTCTATCGGGGAAGTGATAAAGGCGTAGTGGTTAATCTCCGTCTCGGCGACGCGCAGATTGGCCTCCGCAATGGCAAGGTCCGCCGCCTGGGACTCAAGCTGGTTCCTGCTCTGCCGCAGTTCGTACTGGCTGATCAGGTTCCGCTCCGCCAGCCTTTCCTGGTTCTGGTGGTTGATCTCCTGCAGCTCGTAGGCGGAACGGGCCTTTTTTACCTGGGCTTCAAGCTGATTCCGCTGGAGACGGCGGGTGTCGGTGTTCAGAACCGCCAGCACATCGCCCTTTTTTACCTCGTCGTTGTAATCGGCCAGCACCTGCTCCACCTTGCCTGAAATTTGGGAAAAAACATTTACTGTGGCAATTGGTTTAAGGGAGCCGGTGGAACTTACCGTCTTGGCGATAGAACCGCGCCGCAGGGACTGGAATTCATAGCTTGAGACAGTACCGTTGTTTCCCCCGCAGGAAAACAGGAACAGCAGAATTATTGCCAAACCAGGGACCATGCGCTTTTCCATGTGTTTGGTAAACCATTTTCCGGCTCAGTAAGTTACTGTAACCGGAGGGGCCTTTTTCAGAACATCGGCGATAAGGCGGTGTTCCGGAAAGAGGAGGCCGGGGTCTTGTTCCAGAATTGAAAACGCCTCGCGGCGGGCTTTTTCAAGTTCGGCGGCGTCCCGCACGGGATCGGCAAGCCCCAGGGAGAGGTAACCGGACTGTTCTATCCCCGCGATCTGCCCCGGTCCCCGGAGTTTCAGATCTTCCTCGGCAATTACAAATCCGTCCGTATGTTCCAGCATCACCATAAGGCGGGTCTTGCCATCCTGGGTAAGGTCGTCTGAGTACACAAGGAAACAGTAAGACTGTTCGCTCCCGCGGCCCACCCGGCCCCGGAGCTGGTGCAGGGCGGAAAGGCCAAAACGTTCCGCGTGTTCAACCACCATACAGGTGGCGTTAGACACGTCTACCCCCACCTCGACAACGCTGGTGGCCGCCAGGACGCGGATCTCGCCCCGGCGGAAGCGTTCCATGATCCGCTGTTTTTCCTCCTCGTCTATCCGTGAGTGGATCAGGGCCACGGGGTACGCGGGGAACACCTCCCCGGCAAGCCGGGCGGCCATTGTCTGGGCGTCTTTCAGTTCCGCAGCCCGGCCTTCTTCCGCGGCCGCAATCAGGGGATAGACAAAGTAGGCCTGCCTGCCACGGTCCAGTTCGCCCCGCACAAAGTCGTAGACCTTCCCCTCGTTGGACTGCCGCGCCAGGTGGGTCTTAACCGGCTTGCGCCCGGGGGGCAGGTCCCGGATCACCGACACGTCAAGATCGCCAAAGACCGTCAGGGCCAGGGTCCGGGGGATGGGAGTGGCGCTCATCATAAGGAGATCGGGGTGGTTCCCCTTTGCCATGATAAGGGAACGCTGGGCAACGCCGAAGCGATGCTGCTCATCCACCACCACAAGCCGCAGATCGGCGTAGGACACATCGTCCGAAAAGAGGGCGTGGGTTCCCAGCACCATATCGACATGGCCGCCGGCAAGTCCCTTGAGCAGTTCCTTCCGGCCGGAGGCCCTGATGTTCCCCGTAAGGAAGCTGAGCCGCGGCCCCAGGGGTTCCAGCAGCCGGGCGGCGTTCTCCGCGTGCTGCCGGGCCAGCAGTTCCGTGGGGGCCAGAATTGCCGCCTGCCCGCCTGCCTCCACCGCGGCCAGGGCCGCCAGAAACGAGACCAGGGTTTTCCCCGAACCTACGTCCCCCTGCAGCAGCCGGGCCATGGGTATGGGACCGCTCATGTCCCGGTTGATCTCGGCAATGGCCCCCGCCTGGCCGGGGGTAAGCGTAAAGGGAAGCCGTTCCACAAGGCGCCGCTGCAGAGGGCTCAGGCCCTCGGGGTTTTGTTCCGCCGCGAAGCGGGTGGGGCCGCGCCGGATAGTCCGCCGCTCCAGGGCCCGCCGCCCCACGATGATCTCCAGGTAGAAGAGTTCCCCGTAAATAAGGGTCCGTTTGGCCCTGTCCAGTTCCGCCATTGAGGGGGGAAAGTGGATGGCCCGAAGCGCCAGGGCCCGGGGCAGGAGCCCCTCTTGTTCGATGATGCCCTGGGGAAGTTCCTCGTCAATCAGGGGTAGGTAACTTTCCAGGGCCCGGCTTACCAGATGGCGGAACGTGTTCTGGTTAAGCCCCTCGCTCAGGGGGTAGACGGGAAGGATGCCCTGCGGTTCCCCTTCCGGTGAAATTTCAAAGGAACCGGACTGTATCTTCCCGTATTTGTACTGAAAATGGCCCCACAACCGGCAGCGCCGCCCCGGCGTCAACTGATTCCCCAAAAACCGGCGGTTCCAGCAGAGCAGCTCGGCCCTGGCACTGCCGTCTTCCACCAGAACTTTCAAGGTCCGTTTCCCGCCAAACCCAATCCAGGTGTGGCCTAAAATCGTAACGGTCGTGTTAACCTGGGGGTTTTCGGCGAATTGCGCCAGGGGAACAACACGTTCCCGGTCCTCCCAGTCACGGGGAAAGTGGCACAACAGGTCCGCTACACTGTGGATTCCCGCCTTTATCAGGTATCCGATAGTTTTGGGACCGGCTCCCCGGATACGGCCTACAGGTTCTGTAAGTTCCCGCAGAAACATAGACCTTTATGGTGCCAATCCCGCCCCCTCTGCGCAAGGGATGGGTAAATGCCTGTTCCGGGCTTACCACAAGGGGGCTGCGGCGCGTTACCCTTGCCGGCGGCGAACACCTTGTCGCCAGGGTAACCGAACCGGTGGAGATCCACTAGCAGCCTGTTGTACTTGTAGGTTTTTGCTTCACGTTGTGTCGCAAAAACCACGATAAATGGGCTGCTTACGGAGTTTGCAAGGTAAAATCGCCTCATAGGTGGTACCCATTCGGCGATTTTTTGGGTTTCACGCGCGAAGCGCGACAAACTCATAGCAAGGGCCGTTTCAAAATCGCGCGATTTTGAAACGGCCTTGTTTTTAGATTGCCACTCCAAACCACCAGGACAATAAAAGCGGCGCCGCCACAAGGGCCGCCGTTATAAGCAGTCCAAAAATAAGCCGCCGCCGCCCGTTTGCCGGGAGACGGCCGGACGCTTGTCCCTCCGCCGGGGCCCTGTTCACGGGGGCAGATGGTCCATCCATCTCCAACAGCAGGGTGTCCACGTCGTCAATAAAATGAGCGGGCCGGATACGCCCCCTGTTTTCGCTCAGGACCGCGAAGACCGAAAGGGATTCCCCCAAAAAACGTCCAAAAACGGCGGCGCGCCTGAAAACGGCCAGACGGAATATGCCGGCGGCTCCGGGACCGCTCCCGGACAAGGCGGGGGCACCGGGGGAGGGCTTGCCGCGAATGACCGCGGACGAAAGCATGACAAGCCCTTCCAGCGTTATTCCCTTCCTAAGACCGTCGATCAGGCTTCCGGTGGTGATATGCAGCGGTCCAAGTTCCGCCAGTACTCTGCCGTAGGGGACCAGCAGATTTACCAGCACGACCCCGGCGATAATCGAAAAGGTTATAAGCGGTCTGTTGTTCCTGCCCGAAAGCCAGGCGCACAACCAAAAAAACAAAAATTGCAGGGTGCGCCCAAGGGTGGAGCCATTGAACAAAAACAACAGCAGGGCAATAAAGCCCGCGATTATCAGTTCCGGGCCGTTAAAACACCGATCCCAGCGGGAGCGCCGGGCTTCGCGCCGCTGTTCCCGCCGGTTTTTTGGGCGGCGCGGAGGCGTGGAAACCGGAACCGGAGCGGGGTTCCCCCCGGCGTCTGAGGCCTGGCGGTACCAGCGGGAGCGGCGGCAAAAGTGTTCACAAAAAAGTCCCAGGGCGCAGCCGGTAATCAGGGACATGGCAAGGAACGGGGGAACAAGGTAACGTATCCCTTCACCAAAAACCAGGAAGCGGGCCAGGAAAAGCTGTGCCCCGCTGGAACACATGGCCCCCGCAACACCAATGCCCGCCAAACTGATCCGCGGCCCCGCGCTTACCCGCAGGCCGTACATCACCAGGGCAGAGGCAAGGCTTCCAAAAAGGGAAAAGACAAACACATAAGAAAAAATGGTCCCGCCGATAATCCCCGCCCCGGCAATTTTTATAAGCGCCAGGAGGCCGAAGTAACGGGGGGAAAGCAGGTCCAGGGCCAGCATCAGCGGGAGATTCGCCAGCCCAATCCGTACAAGGGGCAGGGGCTTGGGAATAAGGTATTCCAGGGTTGAAAGGAAAAGGCAGAAAGCGCCCAGCAACACTACGGTTCTGGACGCGCGGGGGCCGGTGTTACCAGGACGAGGCGTCAATCGCCGGCCCTTCACCGGATGTACCCCCGGCCTGGACGGAAACCATTACCCGGTTGGGAAGGCAGGCGATCCACTGTCCATGACCGCGAATGGCGCCGGCGGCGACACAGTTCTGCCCGGTACAGGGAGAGGAAACAACCCGCACGCGCCGTTCCCGCAGTTCTACCACGGTATCCCCCAGGGGGCCGTCCACGGCTATGGTTTCCGTGGCGCCCAATGGAAATTCCCAGCGGCGGCCATCGGATTCAACTACCACCTGGGGGACGCCGGCGCCGGGGGCATAGACCGTGGCCGCCGAAAACAAAACAAGCCCCAGGGCCAGAACGATAATCCCGGTATCCAAAACCGTTATACCCGCGCGCATACTCCCTTATACCACAGGGCCGGTACAGCGACAACATTTTACCAGGGATTTGCCGTTGTCTTGTCGTTTCTTAACATTCCGCCTGTACCTTGTTGTTGACCATAAACACTTTTACGAGAGGAGAATTGTATGAAAACGCAGATGAGTGTCCGGAACCTGGTTTCCGCGCGTCTGGCCGGGGGGCTGGCCTGTGCCATTGTGGCCCTGTTTACGGTACTGCCCCTGTCCGCCAAGGGAAAGACCGACACGGTGTCGGTACAGAACACGGCTGTAGTGGAGCGGGGACAGGCGAAATACGTGTTCCTGTTTATCGGGGACGGTATGGCCATGTCCCAGATCAGCTCGACCGAGGTGTACGCCACGGCCCGGTCATCCAAGGACATTAACATCACCAGGCTGGGCTTTACCAAGTTCCCCATATCGGGACTTACCACTACCTACGACGCGGGGACCTTTATTACCGACTCCGCCTCCGCCGTAACCGCTATCGCCACGGGGAACAAAACCTTGAGCGGGGTTATCAACATGGACCCCGCAAAGCAGGTTTCTTACAAGACTATCGCCGAATACGCCCATGAAGCGGGTATGAAGGTCGGGGTGGTTAGTTCGGTTACGCTGGATCACGCCACCCCCGCGGGCTTTTTTGCCAAGGTTCCCTCCCGAAGCAACTACTACGATATTGAAGTCCAGATGGTGGAAAGCGGTTTTGAGTACTTTGCGGGGGGCGGTCTTCTGCAGCCCACGGGGAAGGATAAAGACAAGCGGGATATACTGCAACTGGCGCGGGAACATGGCTACACCTATGTCAACACCAAGGATGCTTTTGACGCGCTAAGGCCCGGCGTGGGCAAGGTTCTCGCCATCAATGCCCACCTGCAGGATTCCGGCTCCATGCCCTACGAACTGGACCGCGCGCCAAACGATCTTTCCCTGGCGGATTACACCCGCAAGGGGATCGACTTGCTGCAGGATAATCCCCAGGGCTTCTTTATGACCGTTGAGGGGGGAAAAATTGACTGGGCCTGTCACGCCAACGACGCGGGGGCCGCCATTCATGATGTTCTGGCCTTTGACAACGCCGTCAAGGTGGCGGTTGAATTTGCCCAGGCCCACCCCCAGGATACCCTGATCGTGGTTACCGGAGACCACGAAACCGGCGGTATGACCATCGGTTTTGCGGGGACTCAGTACGACACCTTTTTTGACAGGGTGGCCCTGCAAACACAATCGTTTGTCGCGTTTAACGCAGAAATACTTACACCCTACAAACAAAACACTCCCCGGACACAGGCCAAGCTGGCGGACCTGCTTCCGGCAATAAAGGCTTCCTTTGGCCTGGATTACCACAGCCTCTCAACATTTCAACAGGAACAACTGGAGTTCGCGTTTCAGCGTTCCATGGGCGATGAAATTGAGCGGGCGGTGGCGGAGGACCAGTACCTGCTCTACGGCGGCTATGAGCCCCTTACGGTAAAGATCACCCAGATCATGAACCAGACCGCGGGTATCGGCTGGACTTCCTACGCCCACACCGGTGTTCCGGTCTCCACGTTTGCCCTGGGGGTCCACCAGGAACTTTTTAGCGGGTACTACGACAACACCGACATTTTCAAAAAAATGGCCTCCGCCATGAACCTTAGCCTGTAAGCGGGGTCTATCATGAAGTTGGGTCCCGGCACGGTTAAAAGAGAGACCAGCCGGGACATTATCTTTGTCCTGGCCTGCGTTTCTCTTACCGCCCTGTTTTTCATCCTTCCCACGAGTTTTGAGGGGGCTTCTCAAAGCGCGGGCAGTCTGCGGGCCAGGGGGAACGTTCTTGAGGTTAATAATGAACGCCTGTTAAGTATTGGTCCGGTAAAACAGGGGGAACAGCAGTTGGAGGTGGAGATACGATCCGGCCCCTTTAAGGGGGAGGTGTTTGCCGGCTCCAACAACCTGATGGGCAAAATAGAACTGGACAAAATATTTGCCCCAGGCGATTCGGTGCTGGTGGTGCTGAGCGTTTCGGAGGACGGGGGCATCCGCCACGCCCAGGTGTACGACCATTACCGTACCGGCAAGACGGCCCTTCTGTGCGTTTTGTTTTTTGCCGTTATCATCCTCGTCATGGGGTGGATGGGGGTAAAGATCATCATTTCCTTTGTGTTTACCGCAACGGCCCTGATCCGGGTTCTGTTTCCCGCCATGCTGCGGGGCTGGGACCCCATTTTTGCCTCGGTACTGATAACCGCCCTCCTTACCGCGGTGATTATCTTCCTGGTGGGGGGTCTTACGCGGCGGGGGCTTACCGCCTTTGCCGGTTCAATGGGGGGCGTTCTTGTAACTTCCGTTTTGGCCTTCTTTTTTACCTACTGGTTTAAAATTCACGGGGCGGTACGTCCCTTTGCGGAGGCCCTGCTCTACTCAGGCTACACCCACCTGAACCTGGCCCATCTTTTCATTTCCGGTATTTTCCTTGCCTCCTCCGGGGCCATGATGGACCTTTCGATGGACATCGCCAGCGCCATGGATGAGATAAAAACGCAGTACCCCGCCATAAGCCGCATCAGTCTGATTAAGAGCGGGGTCTCCGTATCCCGGCATGTGGCGGGAACCATGAGTACGACGCTGCTTTTGGCCTATTCCGCCGAATACACCGCCATGATCATGACCTTTATCGCCCAGGGGATCCCCGTTGAAAACGTAATCAACATGGTGTGGGTTTCCTCTGAGGTGGTTCACACGCTGGTCGGCTGTTTCGGCCTGGTCCTGGTGGCCCCCCTTACGGTGTTCGCCGGGGGGATTATTTTGGGAAAGCCGTCTAGTACTAGGGGTACATGACCCTCCCTACTCTTCCTTCACAATCCGGTCAAGGCCAATAACAAAATCGGGTTTGTCAATGCTAAGAATCCGCACTCCCTGGGCGCTGCGTCCCATAACCCGGATATCGTGGACCTTTAGCTTGATGGACTTCCCCTGGCTGGTGATACACATGATCTCCTCGTTTTCCTGTACATTGACGCAGCCTACGATCTCCCCGGTTTTCTCGGTTACGGTGTAGATACGCTGCCCGCCGGTCCCCCGACCGTGGCAGGAAAATTCCGAAAAATCTATCCGTTTGCCGTAGCCGTATTCGGAGAGGATGAGCATTTTTTCTTCCGGGACCACCTTGAGGAGCCCGGCCAGTTCGTCATCGTCGCTTAGCTTCATGCCCGAAACTCCGCGGCTTGAACGTCCCATGGGCCGGATCTGGTCTTCCCCGGTGCGCAGGGCCTGGCCCTTACGGGAGATCAGAACCACCTCGTCCGTGCCGCCGGTAAGCAGGGCGCTGACCAGTTTGTCCCCCTCATCCAGATTGATGGCGATGATCCCCCTGGTCTTGGCGTTTGAGAACTCACTTACCGCCGCCTTTTTAACCACCCCGCGGGCGGTTCCCATAAAGAGATAGGGGCCCCCGCCCGCCCCGGTATCACCAAAGTCTTTAAGGGCCACAATGGCGGTAATGTCTTCGTTGGGGGAAACGGTTAACAGGCTTTTGATGTGGGCGCCCTTGCTGGTCCGGCTTCCCTCCGGAAGTTCATGGACTTTCATCCAGTAGGCCTTGCCCGCGCTGGTAATAAACATGATGTACTCGTGGGTGGAGGCCACAAATATCTGCTCGATAAAGTCATCTTCCGCAAGTTTGGCGCTCTGCATTCCCTTGCCGCCCCGGCCCTGGTTACGGTAACTGGACACGGGCACCCGCTTTACATAGCCCAGGTTGGAGACGAGGATCATCATCTCTTCTTTCTTGATAAGGTCCTCGATATTGATGCTCTCCACCTCACCGGCCACGATTTCGGTACGCCGCTTATCACCAAAACGCTCCGCCACGGCGCGGGTCTCGTCTTTGATAAGCCCCCGGAGTTTCTTTTCATCCGCCAGAATGGATTTGAAGTACTCGATCTGTACCTTCAGTTCCGCCAGTTCCTGCTGTATCTTCTCGATCTCAAGGCTGGTGAGCCGTCCCAGCCGCATTTCCACGATGGCCTCGGACTGGGCCTCGGACAGGGCAAAGCGTTCCTGCAGGTTAAGCCGGGCGGTGGCGACATCGTGGGAGGCCTTGATAATCGCCACTACCTCATCAATGTTTTCAAGGGCAATAACCAGGCCTTCCAGTATATGGGCCCGTTCTTCCGCCTTACGTAAATCGTAACGGGTACGGCGGGTAACTACCTCAACACGGTGTTCAACAAAGTAATAGATCAGTTCCCGCAAGTTAAGGCAGAGGGGTTTCCCGTTGACCAGGGCCAGGTTGATAATCCCAAAGGTGTTTTGAAGCTGGGTATTGGCAAAAAGCTGGTTCAACACCACCTTGATAATGGCTCCCTTTTTCAGTTCCACCACGATCCGGATGCCGTCCCGGTCAGACTCGTCATTGGAGTTGGCAATGCCGTCTATGGCCTTTTCCCGCGCCAGGGCGCCGATTTTTTCTACCAGGGCAAGTTTATTGACCCCATAGGGAACATCGGTAAAGACGATCTGTTCCTTTCCGGATTTGGTGGTCTCTACCTCAAAATGAGAACGCACCAGGAGTTTCCCCCTGCCGGTCTTGTAGGCGTCCTGAATTCCCTGGCGGCCAAAGATGATCCCGCCGGTGGGGAAGTCGGGGCCCTGGACAAACCGCATCAGCTCATCAATACCTATCTCCGGGTTGTCAATGAACGCGCAGATAGCTTCGCATATCTCGTTCATGTTGTGGGGGGCCATGTTGGTGGCCATTCCCACCGCGATACCGCTGGAGCCGTTTACAAGGAGATTGGGAACGGCGGCGGGCAGAACCTGGGGTTCGCTAAGGCTTTCGTCAAAATTGGGAAGAAAATCTACGGTCTCTTTACGCAGGTCCTGAAGCATCTCGTCCCCGGAGCGGGACAGTTTGGCTTCCGTATAGCGCATGGCCGCCGGCGGGTCTCCGTCCAGGGAGCCGAAGTTCCCCTGTCCATGTACCAGGGGATAGCGGAGGGAAAAATCCTGGGCCATCCGGGCCAGGGCGTCGTACAGGGCGGCATCCCCGTGGGGATGGTATTTCCCCATGGTGTCCCCCACAATTCGGGCGCTTTTCTTGGTAACGGCATTGGGCCGGAGTCCCAGCTCGTCCATTGAGTAGAGAAGCCGGCGATGTACGGGTTTAAGACCATCCCGCACATCGGGCAGGGCCCGCGCCACAATAACCGACATGGCGTAGTTGAGGTAGTCGGTTTTTACTTCGTCTTCTATCGCGATGGGGATGACCCTTCCGGGGGTCATCTCCTCAAGTGTTCCGTTTTCAGCCATTTAACGAGTATAGCAAACAGGGGGAAAAAAATCAGGGGGCGATTATCGCAACCGCCTGATTATAGTAGCCGGGGCCGGGGAATAGCCCTGGGAATTGCCGGCTTGACATATACAATTAACAAGGGTATCGTATATACGAACCTAATTTTTATATATGAGCATTGGGGGTGAGTTATGGTTGTTCTGGCTGTCGGGGCGCACCCCGACGATCTTGAGAGCGCCTGCGGGGGTACGCTGGCCAAGTACTCAAGGCTGGGGAACAAGGTGTTTATGGTTCACGCCTCTAACGGTAATGTGGGGCACCGGGTCATCCCGCCGGAGGAGCTTGCGGCAATCAGGGCGGAAGAAGCCCGGAAGGCAGGAGCCCTTATCGGCGCCGAGGTGATATATCTTGGCGGCAGGGATCTCTATGTACGCTCCGAAGACATGGAACTCAGGAACAAACTGGTTGACATTATACGGTATTCAAAACCGGATATTATCATTACCCACAACCCCGATGACTACATGGATGACCACAACGAAACCAGCAAACTGGTTTTCGAGGCCAGCATGGCGGCTACGGTAACCCATCTGCATACGGATCACGAATTTTACGGCAAGCTTACTCCCATCTACTACATGGAAAAGGTGGCCGGGATCAATTCGTCTCCCACCGAATTTGTTGATATTTCCGAAGATATAGAAACAAAGCTCAAAATGCTTTCACAGCATGAGAGCCAGCTTAAATGGGCCAAAGAACATGACAACATTGATTTTCTTGAAACCGCGAGGGTGTTCTCACGCTTCAGGGGCTATCAATGTAACGTAGCCTATGCCGAAGGTTTCACCTACTGTATGCAGTTCCATAAAATGCCGGTAAAGCGGTATTTGCCATAAAAGAGGAGGGAGTATGCCGCAAAAGGCCGATTTGCTTATTTTTAGCGGACAGAGTAATATGCAGGGACAGACAGAATGTCTGCCGTCTCCTAACCCCGTTATCGAGAATGCCCTTGAGTACAAAATGCTCAGTAACAGCCTTGTGCCGCTCAAACATCCCTGCGGAGAAGACATAGGCGATAGTATGCTGCTTATGGCGCATCAGGGTTACGGCAGTTTACCGCCGTATTTTTGTCGTAGTTACATTGAGGCGGCAGAAATTCCCGTAGTTGCCGTACACGCCGCAAGAGGTTCAACTGTTATCGCCGACTGGCTGCCCGGAACAGAACGATATGACGCGCTTGCCTGCAAAATAAATGCCGCCGAAAGGAAAATGAGCGAACAGTTTGTTTTACGCAGCAAATATTTCATCTGGCTTCAAGGCGAAAGCGACGCGATAGCCGGCAACACGGAGGCGTATTACCGTGAAAAAATTGTATTCTTTAAAAATACCCTCAAGAAACAATTCAACATAGACAAGTTTATGATAATCCGTGTCGGACGCTTTACCAATGATGATCGCGACTTTGAGATTATCCGCGCGCAGGATAAGGTTTGCGCCATGGACAGCGATTTTAAGATGCTTACCGGAGCATCCGAAGAATTGTTAAAAAGTTCACACTATGTAAATCCTGAGGCGGCGGGGCATTATAGCAACGAAGGGTTTCGCGCTTTGGGAGAAATTGCCGGCAAGGCTTGTTTCGTATAATTCGTATAAGGAGAATTATCATGGATACGAGTGTCAGGATTATTTTTAATTACCCCGCGAAAGGTACTATCTCTGTAAAAAACGGTACTTTCGCGTCGCTGGCCGCCAAAGGCGGGACAGCTTCGGGTAATTCGTTTTCTCCGGGAGACGGAGTTCTTGGTCTCAAAGTTGACCTAAGCGGCGCGTCCCTCTCGCTGGGCGCCTACGCTACGGTGGTCCACGTAAAGTGCGACAAACCGTTCAGTTTTTTCCCGCGGGACGTATGCCGTGAAAATCCTATCTACATACCCGAATACGGCGCCGTTGTTACGGAAGCCTGCGATGGGCGGAGTTACGCGGAGATTGAAGGGGATATCAGGAAACAGGGCCGCCTTAACCGTATTGATGAGATTACCAGCCAGAACGAGGAGACCTTCGCGGCCGCGGCATCACGAACCCGGAAGCAGCAATGCCCGACAATGCTGGGTATTTCCCGGGACATGAGGTTATTCGAAGTCAGGATCCCGGAACCTGCCAGGGAATCGCATGATGTGATAATACCGACACGCCACGGAGCGGGTGTGGTAATTCCGGAGCTTACGGACATTCCGGTTTGCTATC
>JAIRND010000069.1 GCA_031258225.1 Treponema sp.
TGAACCGTCGCTCTCGTCAAAAGGACTTGAACTGGCAACAGTTCGGGGACTTCTTAAAGAGATTTCCGCTCCCGCGAGCAAGACTTGTACACTCTTGGAGCTAAGCGAATCTTATTCCAAGGCGGCAAAGCCGCCAAGGAACCGGATGCCTTAATTGGGCACGTCCGGGTCTGTGGGGGTTCCGGGTGGGCAACCGCCCGGTTCTACCCGGCCGGTTACGCGGGACCTTGACTATATCCACGTGTTCTCTTATAGTAACTTTATGTTAGCTATAGCTAACATATACACTTACACGGAGGTCATTACCATGTCGTTAATTCAAAAGGAAGTTGCCGATTTTTCCGTCCAGGCTTTTCAGGACAACGCGTTCAAAACCGTAACCAGGGCCGATATCCTTGGCAAGTGGAGCGTCTTCTTCTTCTACCCGGCGGATTTTACCTTTGTCTGCCCCACCGAACTGGCGGACCTGGCGGACAAGTACGATGATTTTAAGGCCGCAGGCTGCGAAATTTACTCGGTTTCCTGCGATACCCACTTTGTCCACAAGGCCTGGCACGATGCTTCCAAGACTATCCAGAAGATCCGCTACCCCATGTTGGCGGACCCCACCGGCGCTCTGGCGCGGGACTTTGGGGTGATGATCGAGTCCAGCGGTGTGGCAGAACGGGGGGATTTTATCGTAAACCCGGAAGGCAGGATTGTGGCCTATGAGGTTATCGCGGGGAATGTGGGACGCAACGCCGACGAGTTGTTCCGCCGGGTACAGGCCTCCCAATTTGTGGCTAAACACGGCGACCAGGTCTGCCCGGCCAAATGGAAGCCCGGCGCCGAGACACTAAAGCCCAGCCTGGACCTGGTGGGTCTTTTGTAAACCGGGATTAACCACATGGAACAGGAGAATCTCTACGACGTAATTGTGGTGGGCGGCGGGCCTGCGGGCTTGACCGCCGCGTTGTACCTTGCCCGCGCCCGCTACCGGGTGCTGGTGCTGGAACAGGATCACTTTGGCGGGCAGATCACGATCACCGCCGAACTGGTCAACTACCCCGGCGTAGAACGGATCAGCGGCGCGGCCCTTACCGAGTCCATGCGCCGGCAGGCCCAGGGGTTCGGCGCGGAATTCCTTCTGGCCAAGGCGGAAGCCCTGTACCTGGGGGACAAGGCGAAGACCGTCAAAACGTCGCGGGGCCCCTTCCGGGCTTTTGGGGTACTCCTTGCCTCGGGTGCGCATCCCCGCATGGTTGGCTTTAGGGGGGAAGTGGAATTTAAGGGCCGGGGTGTGGCCTACTGCGCCACCTGTGATGGTGAGTTTTTTACCGGCCTTGATGTTATCGTGGTGGGCGGCGGTTTTGCCGCGGCGGAGGAAGGCGTGTTTCTAACCCGCTACGCCCGTCATGTTACCATCCTTGTCCGTGAACCGGACTTTACCTGCGCCAAAGCCACGGCGGACGCGGCCCGCGCCCACGAGAAGATCACGATCCTCACCAACACGGAACTGGAAGAGGTACGCGGCGATACGGCCCTGCGTGCCGCCCGCTGGCGCAATACCAGGACGGGGGAAGTTACCGAGTACCGCCCGCCGGCAGGTGAATCCTTTGGGGTTTTTGTGTTTGCCGGTTATGAACCCGCCACCGCCCTGGTTCAGAATCTGGGCGTTCTGGATGAGCGGGGCTATGTCATGACCGACGGGGATCAAAAAACCGGTGTAGAGGGTCTTTACGCCGCCGGGGATGTCTGTGTCAAGAATCTGCGCCATGTAGTTACCGCCGTGGGTGATGGGGCAAAGGCCGCCACCGCGCTGGAAAAATACGCGCGGGCCATGCAGGAGGCCACCGGTCTTCACCCGGTACCGCCGGTAACCCGTCTGCCCCAGGGGACACAGTCAACGGGGTCCGCCGGGGAATTTTTTACGCCGGAGATCAGGACCCAGCTTGAGGGGCTGTTTGAAAAGATGACCCGGTCCCTGGTTCTGCGCCTTGCCCTGGACACGCGGCCCGTATCGGAAGAACTGCGGCGCTTCATGGAGGAACTGGCCGGCATGACCGGCAAGCTCCGGCTGGAGGTACTTCCCCCCGAATCTTCCGGCGCGGACAGGCCCTGGGTGGGCGTCTGCCTGGAAGACGGGACCTGCCGGGGTATCGCGTTCCACGGCGTGCCCGGAGGACATGAGTTCAATTCTTTTGTCATCGGGTTGTATAACGCCGCGGGCCCCGGACAGACCCTGGAAGCGGATGTGGAGCAGGCTATCCGGGCCATCGAAACCCCGGTCTCGATGAAGATCCTGGTTTCCCTTTCCTGTACGCTCTGCCCCGATCTGGTAATGGCCGCCCAGCGTATAGCGGTGGAAAATCCCCGTGTTACCGCGGAAGCCTACGACCTTACCCATTTCCCCGAACTGCGGGAACAGTACAAGGTCATGAGCGTACCCTGCCTGGTTATCAACGACCGTATCGTGAGTTTTGGGAAAAAGAGTATCCGGGAACTGCTTGATTTGCTTGGGGACGCGAGGTGAATTCCACTATACCTCGTACACGGCGCGGGCGATGGGCATACGGCGGCCCATGCCGAAGGCGCGGGGGGAAACCTTGAGGACGGGGGGGGCCTGGCGGCGTTTGAACTCCGCGCGGGCAACCGTGTGGATGATCCGGCCCGCGAGTTCCCCGTCCCAGCCCTGTTTGGCGATCTCGTCTTTCGCAAGGTTATCGTAGAGGTACGAGCGCAGGATCGTGTCCAGAATCTCGTAGGGGGGAAGGCTGTCCTGATCCTTCTGGTTGGGCCTTAGCTCCGCCGAAGGGGGTTTGTCGATGATAGCCTGGGGGATGATGGCCCGCCCCGCGGCCAGCAGGGACCGCTGGTTGATCCGGCGGCACAGGGCAAAGACTTCGGTTTTGAATACATCGCCAATGGGTCCAAGCGCGCCGTTCATATCCCCGTAGAGGGTGCAGTACCCCATGGCCAGCTCACTCTTGTTCCCGGTGGTAAGGAGCATGGAGTTGAACTTGTTGGAAAAGCCCATGAGCAGGGTACCCCGCACCCGGGCCTGAAGATTCTCTTCCGCGATATCGAAGGGCCGTTTTTCAAAAACCCCTTCCAGCGTGGACAGAAAGGATTGGAACACAGGTTCTATCGGGAGGACCTCGTAACGGCAGCCCAAGGTTGCCGCCAGCTCCGCCGCGTCATCCTTGGAGCCCTGGGAGGAAAAACGGGAGGGCATGGAGAAGCACACAATGTTGTCCGCGCCCACGGCTTTAACCCCCAGATAGGCTACCAGGGCGGAGTCGATCCCCCCGGACAGACCCAGGTGGGCCCGCTTAAACCCACACTTGCCCATGTAGTCCCGGATCCCCATCACCAGGCCCTCTTCCAGGATATCCAGCTCGTACCGGCTCAGGCCCACGCCAAAGGGATCGTCCCCCTGGTTGTTGCCGCCGCCTTCATCAGCAACATCGTTAGTAACATCGTTGGTAACGTCGTTAACAACATTGGGACAGGCCGCGGCGCTGTCCCAGGTAACAAGGTCCTCGTTAAAGGCCAGGGCCGGACCGCCCCGGGGGGCCAAAGATTGGGAACCGGGGACGGCGACAAAGGAACGGCCGTCAAAGAGAATCTGGTCGTTGGCCCCCACCGCGTTAATGTACACCAGGGGGACATTCCCGCGCAGCGAAATCCGTTCCGCCAAGGCCCGGCGCACCTTGAGTTTCCCCGCCACATAGGGGGAGGCGGAGGGAACGCAGAGGATCGAGACCCCCGTGTTGAGCAGTTCCCGTACCGGGTCTTTCTCATAACTGGTGCCGGGGATATCGGTTTCCCGCCAGACATCCTCGCAGATGGCAAAACCAATCCGCTCCCCCCGGTACTCAAAGGCGGACCATTCCCGGCCGGGTTCAAAATTCCGGGCCTCGTCAAAGACATCGTAGGTGGGGAGCAGGGTCTTGATCTGCTCAAAGACCAGTTTACCCTCCAGAAGAACGCCGTATTCATTCACCAGGGACTTGCCGCGGGAATAGGGGCTGCGGTTCACAAAGCCAAGACCCACGGCCAGGTTTTGGGGCAGTTCCCGCTGCAGGACGCGGACGGTTCTGATGTTAAGTTCCACAAAGCGGTCCTGATCCAGCAGGTCCATGGGCGGGTAGCCGCAGACTGCCAGTTCGGGAAATAGGACCAGGTCCGCCCCCTGCGCCGCCGCACGGCGGCTATAGGCCAGTATTTTTTCCCGGTTTCCCGAAAAATCCCCAATGGTTGAATTGATCTGGGCCATGGAAATACGCATCGATACCCTCCTGCGGGCTAAAAACTGTCGTAAGAAACCAGCTTGTCCAGGGAAAGGCGATCCTGGTGCTGATTGGAAGGAAAGGCGTCGGGAGAGGGATACCCGGTGGGAAGAAAGGCCACGGGCGTTATGTTCTCCGGCAGATTAAACTGGGTCCGGGTTACGGCGGGATCAAACCACATAACCCAGGTACTCCCCAGCCCCAGGTCCGCGATCTGTAACATCATGTGGGTGGCGGCAATGCTGGCGTCCACCAGGCCCGAATGTTCCTGGTCGTAATCCCGCACCCAGGCGGAACTTTTTTCATAGCAGACCAGGAAGACCAGGGGGGCCTCAAAACGGCAGGTGGTACAGCGATCCACCCTGGCCAGTTGTTTGGGTTTGTCAAGGACAAGGATACGCTGGGGCTGGCGATTCGCCGCGGTGGGGGCCCCGCGGGCGGCTTGCAAAATAAGATCCACATTCTCCCGTTCCACGGGCTTATCAAGAAAACTCCGTACGGAATACCTGGCCGCGGCCAATTCAGCGAAATTCATATCATGCTCCTGTAGTGTAAAATCCCAAAAAAGGCGGCGTTACGCCGTTCCCGTGATCCGGTTCTTTTCACGACTGATTATACAAGAAACCGCTGCAGTTGTCCCGTAAGTTTTCTGTCCGCCCAGGCCTCCACCAGGATGCCGTCATTGTCCCAATTCTCCGAAAGTACCTGCGCGCCGCGGTGGAGCAGACCCACCAGATCTCCCCGGTCGGGGGGAAAGCGGAAACGGATTCTGGCCCCGCTAAGGAATTCCCGCATCCGTTCTTTAAGTTCCTCCAGGCCCCGGCCCTGCCGGGCTGAAACGGGGATGGCGCCGGGAAGGGCGGTAAGAGCCGGCGCGGCGGGGCCGGGGGAATCCGGAGGGGAATCCAGCTTGTCAATTTTGTTAAGTACGGTAATCATGGGTACCTCCGCGGCCCCCAGATCCTCCAGCACCTTGAGGGTGGTTTCGTTGTACCGTTCCATATCCGGGTCCGATGCGTCCACCACGTGAATAAGAAGGTCCGCCAGGGCCGCTTCCTCCAGCGTGGAGCGGAAGGCGTTGATAAGGGCATGGGGCAGATTCCTGATAAACCCCACCGTGTCCACAAGGAGTATGGGGAACCCTTTGGAAAGTTCAAAACGGCGGGACGCGGCGTCCAGCGTAACAAAGAGCTTGTCCTCCACCGCCAGTTCCGCGCCGGTAAGGGTACGCATAAGGGAGGATTTGCCCGCGTTGGTATACCCAACCAGGGCGCACACGGGGATTCCCTGCCGTTCCCGCTGCCGCCGCTGGACCTGACGCTGCTGCCGTACCTCCTCCAGCTCCTCTTCCAGACGGCGTATCCGGTGTTCAACCTGCCGCCGGTCCAGTTCCAGCCGGGTTTCGCCGGAACCACGGGTCCCGTAACGGCCGCCCCGCTGACGGGACAGATCGATGTACTTGTGCGTAAGCCGGGGCAGCGAATAGCTAAGTTCCGCCAGGCGCACCTGCAGTTCCGCTTCCCGTGTGGAGGCCCGGTCCGCGAAGATCTTAATGATCAGTTCCTGACGGTCCACTACGGGGATACCGGCCAGGGTTTCCCAGTTCCGCTGCTGGGTAGGGCTGGGGTCCCAATCAAAAACCACGCAATCCGCTTCCAGTTCCGCGGCTTTTTCCGCGAGTTCCCGGGCCTTTCCGGCGCCAATACCGTATGTTGAACTCCACTCCCGAACCGTTACCGCCTCGTGGGCGATAATTTCCAGGCCCAGGGAATGGACCAGCCCTTCAAGTTCACGGGCAAGGGAGGCGGCCTCGTCTTTTGTACTGACCTCCCGCCTGGCCGGCAGGGAGGACGCGCTGACCAAAAAAGCCCTTACAGGCCGTTTTTTAGTTTCAACCACCCCATGCGCCACTCTTTTTCCCTCCAATCTCATTGCTGGTAAAATAATCCACCATGTATTACACTCTGTCTAGGAGTTTGCCGAATTTATCAGCATGAATCTGCCCCAACGGACCATCGTTAGTTTAACCATATCGGTAATAATTTTTGCCGCCTTCAGCCTGCTGGCGTTTACCAATGTGTTTGACCTGGTGGAGACCCGTTTTTACAGCCCGCGGATTGTCAGAACCCTGAACCACGAAGTTGAGGATTTTACCAAAACCATCGCTGACCTGCTCGATGATCTGCGGGATCGTTTTGCGGGTACCCTTGAAAACGAGGCGGTACAACGCAGTTTTCTTCCCAACCAGGAGGCGGAGGATATCTTTGAACGGTCAAGACTCTACGGTCTTTTGATGAATTCCCTGCCGGGGCTCAGGACCATCCGCTTTGTGGACGCCGGGGGCAGCCGGATTCACTTTTCCACCCTGGCCGATGACGTGCTTACCCAGACAGGTTCTTCCCTGTCGTACCGGAGTTACCGGGACTGCCCCGAAGTTCTGCCGTACACAGAGGTTGAAACGCCGGAGGGACAGCCGTTCCGGATCATCTTTAACAGTTCCGAAGAACAGTTAATTTTTTCCTATCCCTTTTCCGACTCCCTTGATGTGTACCGTGGCAGCGCCCTTTTTACCCTCTCCGTACAGGGCTTTACCGGACCCCTGATCCGGCAGGGACAGCTTAAAGTTGGGGAGAGTATCGCGGTTGTCGATTCCCCCAACGGGTTCCTCCTTGGCCTTCCCGCCGCGGAAACGGGAAACCTTAAGCGCGAGGCCGCCGCCGCCTGGCAGGAGGACCTTTTTACCCTCTTTATACCGGATTACGCGGAAGTAGAACCCCTGACGCTGGTATCGGCAAAGTCCGAATCGGGTTTTTTCGTGGGCCGCCTGGTACAGGAGAATGTCCTGGTTTTGCCGCCAACCATGCGCTTCATCCTTTTGGCCTCTTTTTTTCTTACAACGTTCCTGGTCGTCTTCCTGGTCTTTAATTTAAGGCAGGACAGCCTTACGGTGATCCGCACCAGGCTTAAACAGCTCCAAATTTCCCTGATACGGCAGTACTACGACACCAAGGGTGATATGGACTGGAGACACTGGATCCGGGAACTGGAACAGCGGCGGGAGGATGTCCGGCTTGAGATTAAGCGGGGACTGCCCCAGGGGAAAAACAGGGATATTGATGCCCTTATCGACCGATCATGGGATGAGCTGATCGCGCTTACCCGTCCCTCCGTGGAATTTGATGAGGAGAAGATAAGGTCTCTTGTCAGGAAGACACTTCAGGAAACCGCGCCGGACCAGGATACGGCGGGAGCTTCCCCCCTCACGGCTGTGTCCGTCCTCCCCCTGGCCGGAAGATCCGCCGAACCGGAAGGGGAACTTGAGGAACTCGAAGGACTTGAAGAAATCGAGGAACTGCCGGCGGCGGTAGAAGCGGAGGAGACTGACGTGGTGGAACATGTTGGCGGGAAAGACAGTGGCGCGGAGAGCAGACCTACCCCAGGGGAAACCATTGTTACCCCCGAAGCCTTTGAGACCGTGAACGGAGACGAGACGGTAACGGAACTGGAACCCCTGGAAGAGGCCCCCGCCCCCGTAACGGAGGAGGATTTGGCCACCCTTGCCAGCCGGATAGAATTCGGTCCCGATCTCTCCGAAAACGCCATGGTACTATCAACACCGGATAACGCGGAGGCCCCGCGCGGGGAGGGTACGATGGACCTGTCTTCGCCCTTCGACACCCTTAGCTTTGAAACTCCCGATTTTACCACATCACCGGACGCGGCGCGGGAAGCCGGGGTATCGGATAAAAAAAAACAGCGCGGGGGGGGCGAGGGGCTGGAGGAACTAACTGAAACCGGCGGGCTGCCGCTTGTCTACCAGCCCTTTCAGTTCCGCGAAAACAAGAAGCCCGCCATCCTGCGGCCCCTGCCGGAGCCGGGAGAAGGCCCCATCCAGGAGCATGATGGCATACACCTGATAAACAGCGACATTCTGGACCCCACGCTGGAAACCACCCGGAAGCTGGACCCCAAGTTCCTGCACCTTGTGGAATCCATCATAGGGCGGGAGTAGCGCCAGGACCCCCGCGTTTTTCCGTGTTTTTTTCTTGACAGTCCCCTGACATCCGTGTTATGGTAGGCATAACCTGCCCGTTTGCGGGCGGGGACCCGAACCAAGGGGGGGTTATGACAGACCGCGTACCGTTCATCCGGCCAGCCCGGCGTCTTCCCGTCTTCCCCGTTCGTTGCTCCTTTGTTAATTGCTCATTCATTGCTAATTGTTCATTCTTAACTATTCACTTTACCCCCTCCCCCCTTCCCGCACACAGTATACAATGGTTATCATCCTTTCCTGATATTCCTGACATATATTTGGTGTTTTGTCGTAAAACCACCTCTTTTTGCGCCCCACGCCTGGTTTTGTCGTCTAAAGGCCGGGCTTTTGAATGTATGGGCGTATGCCTGTATATATATTTTTTAGGAGGAACGTGATATGAAAAAATTACTTATCATGGGGTTCCTGATGTTGTCTGCGGCGGCGCTTGTTTTTTCAGGCGGCCGGCAGTCTTCGGGGACACAACCGGCGGGAACAGCTTCAGGGGGAGATCTCAAGTTCAAGGGGACCCTAACGGTGTCAGCGGGAACATACTTGCCCCGGCAACCGACGGAGACAAATCCCTACACCTGTACAGAGTTCTTCAGGGTTGCCGAACGGTACCAGGCCCTTCACCCGGATATCAAAATTGAATTTTCAGAAGGCGGGGAAGGCGACGCATGGTTATCCACCAGAATGGCCGCGGGATTAGCTCCGGATACTTTTAGTTTACACTATTTTAGTGTAAACACAGTACTTTCCCCAAACAGTTACTACACCCTCAATGAATTCCTGGAAAGACCAAACAAGTATGTTCCGGGTAACACGCGCTGGCTGGATCTGTTCCGGCCTTATCTGATACAGCAGATTCAGGGGGTCAATGGGGACATCAATGTAATTAACGCCGATTATACGGGAACCTTTGTGTTTTACAATGTGGAAATGTTCCAGAAGGCCGGTGTCCAGATGCCCATCAGGACCTGGAGTGAATATACCGCGGCCTGCGACAAGCTCAAGGCGGCAGGTCTCACTCCCTGGGCATGGTCATTCGGCCCCAGTCAGGAAGGCGAACATTACATCACATGGTTCTCCCGGCTCTTCGGTACAAATCTGTATTACGATGATTTCGAAAAACTGGCGGTCATAAGCGGAAATGATGCCCTGGCCTTAAGTCCTCTGGAAGTTGCCATTGCCGTCAAGAATGGTTATTTTACACCCTCCGATCCCCGGTGGATGGCCTGGTGGCCGCTGCTCAAAGACCATGTGGACAACTATATGCCCCGGGATGTTACGTCCGTTGCCATTACCCGCCAGGGTGTAAAAAACTGGTTCATAAACGGCCAGATGGCCATGTACTGGGGAAACAGCGGGGTTCTCCGGGATTTTCAGAACGCGGGCGTTAAGTTTGACTACCTTACGTTTAACTGGCCTGTCCCCGACAAGGCAAGTCTGCCTATGGCGACCGATTATTATTCCGCCCCGGCGGTAGGCGGCCCGGTTGGTGGATGGCAGTTCGGTATTTCCAGCCCCCAGGCAAATCGCAGCATGACGCCGGATAAGCTTGAGGCTGTCATTGACTGGCTTATGTACATCACGGTCCCTGAAACCAACGAGGCCATTTGTAATGACGGAGGTTCTTACGCTCCCAGCATCATTGGGGCAAAACCACTGGAAGCCCTGTCCGGCGTGGCTGAACTGATGGATACCAAGCCCAAGGTTATTGATATTGGTCCTTTGTCCCTTGGTCAGGCGGCGGCATCGGCGTATTACCGGGAACTCCAGTTGTATATGTCCGGAAACCAAACCCTTCAGCAGGCCGGCGCCAATCTGGTACCTGTTTTTAACGCCGCCGCTGATGAGATCATTTCCAAGGCGGAAATTGATGTTACGCCGTATTTGAAGAAGTAAACGGAGTTATCCGGGATCTAGGAGTTTGCCAAAATGAAACAACAAGGGCCTCTGAGAATTAATTCTTAAGGGGGCCCTTGTTATTATGAAGGGATAAAATGGCATTTTCAAAGCGGTATAACCGGTATCAAATTTTTACAGCCCTTGTTTTTTTAGCTCCCATGATGCTCATCCTGCTGGGCTTTAGTTACTATCCGGCCTTGCGTGCCGTTATTGGTTCTTTTACCAAGTGGAATGGATTTGATTCACCTGTCTTTGTGGGACTACGGAATTATATTACCCTGTTCGGTGACCGTATCTTTCTCATATCCCTCAGGAATGTACTGTATTGGAGCATCGGATCCATGCTGGTAATAATGATTGCCCCCTTTATAGGGGCGGAACTTATGTTCAGCCTCAAAAGCGGGCGCGCCCAATATGTTTACAGGGTTTTGTTTATTATTCCTATGGTTGTCCCTTCAATAGTTACCATAATGATCTGGACTTTTATCTATGATCCTGTCTTGGGTATTCTCAACAGGTTCCTTACCGATATATTCCATATTCCCCGGGAAATGGTTCCTAACTGGCTTGGGGATCCCCGGTGGGTAATTCCTTCTCTAATTTTTATAGGTTTTCCCTGGCTTTCGGGAATGAATCTCCTCATTTATTTTTCCGGGCTTCAGGATATTTCGCTGGATGTACTTGAATACGCCATGATTGACGGCTGTACCGGACTTAACCGGATCGTCCGTATCCATCTGCCCCTTATCATGGGCCAGGTACGGCTGCTTTTTATTCTGGGCATTATCGGTACGCTCCAGAATCTTACTGTCCCCCTTTTAATGACCGATGGGGGACCAGGGTACGATTCCTATGTTCCGGGACTGTATATGTACGTTAAGGCATTCAGACAAGGAGACTTTGGCATGTCCTTAACAATTGCTACATTTATGTTCATCGTCATTTTTATTCTGACCCTTGTCAGCCGTAAATTCGGAAAATTGGAATAGGGGTTTTGCCATGACCGTTAAGAGAACTGTAGCCGCGTTTATTCATCACGCGATCATTATTTTTCTCCTGGTGCTGACCCTTTATCCCCTGTTTTTTACCGTCATTACTTCTTTTAAGGACAACGAACGTTTTTATCAGCATTTCTGGGCCCTGCCCGATCCCTGGGTCATGGCAAACTATGCTGATGCCTTTAGATTTATTATGCCGTATCTGGGAAACAGCCTTATTATCAGTGCGGCAAGCATCCTGGTTATCCTGCTTACTACTTCTATGGCGGGCTATGCCTTTGCCCGGCTGCGGTTCCCGGGCCGGGAAGTGCTTTTTATGGCTGTCCTGGCGCTCCTTATGATTCCCTCGGTGCTTCAGCTTATCCCGCGGTTCATCCTCCTCAGGGATTTGGGTCTTCTTGTTCCCACCGGAATTCGTCAGTATGTGGCCATTATGCTTGGTTACCTTGGCGGTCAACAGGCTTTTTCGGTTTTTATTATCCGCAGTTTTTTCGATTCCCAGCCGGAAGACCTTTTTGAAGCCGCCCGCATAGATGGTTGTAACGAATTCCGGGCTTACTATCAGATAGCCATTCCCCTGATCAAGCCGGTCCTCGCCACTGTTGCGGTAGTTACCCTCCTGGCTATCTGGAATGATTATTTGTGGCCCCTGATAGTTACTACCGACAAAAAATACTATACGGTAGCGTTGGGTTTGCTGCAATACAAGGGAGTGACGCTCCTGGGCACGCTGATCCTTTACGGCCCCCTGTTCGCGGGCTATGTGGTCGCGGCCCTGCCCCTCATTATTATGTATATCGTATTGATGAAATACTTCCTGCAGGGCCTCACCGCCGGGGCGATCAAGATGTAGGCGCCCCTTTTGGCTACTTCATCAAAGTCCGGGGATTTACCGTTATGCCGTTTTTATAAACCGTAAAATGCAGGTGGGGGGCGGTGCTGCGCCCGGTGCTGCCCACATCCCCCAGCCGCTGGCCGGTAGCCACGTACTCGCCAATTTTTACACGTATAAGGCTCATGTGGGCGTACAGGGTCCGGTACCCCGAATGGTGGCTTATCACCACGTAATTCCCGTACACATCGCTCCACCCCGCCACGATAACCCGGCCCGACATGGCCGCCCGAATGGGAGTGCCGTTTATGGCGCCTATATCTATGCCCGAATGGAACTGTCTGCCCACCCCCGTAAAGGGGTCGGTCCGGTAGCCGTAGGCTGAGGTGATGTGTCCCGATACGGGCCACGTAAAGAGATCGCCGTTGATCTCCTGCAAATTCACCCAGTCCAGGCGCGCGCCGGGGATGAACAGGACGCTTCCCTCCCGGATACCATCGGAAAACAGTTCGTTTACCAGTTTGATATCTTCCGGGCTTGTCTTGTGCGTTTCCGCCAGGCTTGTCAGCGTGTCCCCCCGGCTTACCACGTGGAGAATTCCGTCCTGGTTGGGGATTTTAAGAATTTGACCAATCTGCAGCAGCCGGGTATTTTTTATGGCGTTGTATGAGATAAGGGTATCCTGATTCAAACCGAATTTACGGGCCAGATCGCCTATAATGTCCCCCCGCTGTACCCGGTACGATTCCGCAAGGAGGATGCGCGGTTTTGAAAAGAGTTCCGGTTCCCGAATTCCGTCCAGCACCGGGTCCGGTTCCTCCTCCTCCTGAAAAATTCCGGAGTCCCCGTCCTGGGGATAGACGCCGCCGCCAACCCCCGCCTCCTCCGTCATGGGCTCCTGGGCGCGGGCCGTGAACATGCCCTGAATGGGAAGAAAGTGGACAATGACGGCAAGCAGGACCAGGCGGACAAAGAGACGAACATTCCAAAGCCGGGTTTCAGCGCGGGACAGTTGCCGGAGCCGCGCCGGAAATTGTGGTTTGGTCAAAGGTTCCGGAGGCATAAGCGCCAACAATTTACTCCCTGTTCAGCATAAGTTATCATCATAATATCGACAAAATGGCCGGATATTTAAGGGGCCTTCCGCTGTTCCTGTTCAAACTGCTGGTCCAGCAGGATCAAGAGGTCCCGAATCTCCGCGGCCCGCTCGTACGCTTCCTCTGCCAGCGCCTGTTCCAGATCCGCCCGGAGCCGCCGCCGTTTTGCCGCCAGGGGGGTCCCCTTTTTCCGCTCCGGGGTTTTAGACCCCTGTTCCGGCGCCGTTTTTCCGGGCATTTCGTTCCCGGCAGGGTCGTCGCCCATACCATCGGCGACTTTTTCGATGAACACCTCCACGGGAACCCCCGCCTGGTCCAGCACCTGGGGCGCCACATAGACGCCGCATTTTTCCCGAATCGCCAGGGCTATGGCATCGGAGGGGCGGCTTTCGATAACCAGGGGCCGCGACCCGGAATACCCGCCGCCGGAAAAGAAAAGCCGGGCATAACAGACATCGTTCCGGATTTCGTATACCTCTACCCGGATCAGGTTAAGCCCCAACTGCCGGGACAGTTCCAGCAGGGTGTCGCAGGTCAGGGGCCGTTCCACCAGTATTTCCCCCAGCCCAATGAGGATAGCCTGGACTTCGGCATCGCCAATAAAAATGGGTACCACGGTATCCGAACCCAGGGGCCGCAGCAGTACCGCGTTTCCCTGATCAACGCGGGCAAGGCTCCATATTTCAGTTTCTAGCATACCGTTATCATACAGATTAGCTGATAAGGCCGATAAGCCCTGCCAGAAGCCCGCGGCCCTCCTCCTCCAGGCAAAAGCCCGCGACAGAGGGGGCCGCGAATGTTTCCGCCGCCTCCCGGATCAGGGCATTGCCCCGTTCCAGGGCCCGTTCCAAAACCCCCTCCGCTTCCAGGGCGGCGATCAGTTCCTCTACCTCCGGCACGGAAACTCCCCCGGCGCGGGCACTGCTGAAACAGCGGTTTACCAGGGCCCGTCTTGGACCGGCCCCGGCTTCACCGTGCAGATAGAGAAGCACCGGGAGGCTCTTTTTTCCCTCCACCACGTCGTCACCCCGCCTTTTTCCGGGGAGTCCGGTCCTTAGATTCTTCACGTCGTCCAGAATCTGAAAACCCACGCCCAGTTTTTCCGCCGCGGTCCCCAGCAGTTCCGCAGCCTCACCGCTCCGGGCCCCCGGCAGGGCCGCCAGGACACCCAAAACCGCGGCAAGCCGGGCCAGGCAGCCGGTTTTAAGGCCGCACATGGTGTAGTACGCATCCAGCTCAGGCAGGGAATCAAAATCCCGGTGCCAGTGAATATCCATAGCCTGTCCCAGGTGGAGCCGCCGCATGTACTCCCCCCACATGGCGAAAACCCGCGCCTTCTGTTCCGCCGGGACATCCCAGGCGTCAACACAGGCCAGGGGGAGGAAGTAGAAAAAACTCCCCGAATTGATGGCCGTATCGGTTCCGTAAAGCAGATGTACCGCTGGACTGCCCCGGCGCTGGTCGGAGTTATCTTCAATGTCGTCGTGGATAAGGCTGGCGTTATGGCAGAATTCCACCAGCGGCGCCAGGGGCAGGGCCGCGTCCCCTCCCCCCAGGGCCTCACAGATCAGGGTCATCAGCAGGGGCCGCCAGCGTTTCCCCCCCCGGGAAAGGAGGTCCCGGCAGGGAAGGGCAAGGCTTGTGAGGAGTTCCGGGGCAATTCCCAGGCCGGGGAAAGTCCGGGCCGCCCAGCCGGAATCAGGGGCCGCGGGCAGCCAGGTATCCAAAACCACTTCAATTTTTCCAACCCTCTGGTCTAGTTCCCTGTTCATGGGGCAAGATTACAGAAAATGAGAAACTACGAAAAGCCGGATACCTGGTCTTTGCGGGCCCAACGGGAGGGCTACCCCGCCCGCTCAGTCTACAAACTCAAGGAAATGGACGAAAAGTTCCGTTTGATCCCCGGTCCCGCCGGGGCCGGGGGGACAGCGCCGAACCCGGGATTCCGGGCCCTGGACCTGGGGGCCGCCCCGGGAAGCTGGAGCCTCTACACCCTGCGCAAGCTGGCCGGTACGGGCTTCCTTGCCGCGGTGGACCTTTCCCCCCTTTCCCGCCGTTATGACCGGGGCCTTTTTGACGGGGGAAACTTTTTCTTCGTTCAGGGCGACATTACCGCGCCGGAGATTCGGGAAACCCTGGGGCAAAAGGGCCCCTACCGGCTTGTGATGTGCGACGCCGCCCCCCTTACCACCGGTAACCGGCAGGTGGACACCCTGCGTTCCCTGGAACTGGCGGAAACGGCCCTGGGCTGCGCGGAAAACACCCTGGAAAAGGGGGGCAGCTTTGTTGTTAAAATATTCCAGGGCGGGGATACCGCGGCGCTCCTTGCCAAAATTCGCGGTCTTTTTGAATCGGGCCGCGCCTTCAAACCGGCGGCCTGCCGCGGCGAATCGTTTGAAGTGTACTACCTGGGCCTGGGACGGAATTCCGAATAGGAATGGAGTTATGGTTTTATTGCTTTTTTTGATCAAACTGGCCCTTGTCAGAATAATTGATTTTGTCAGGCATTACCCCGTAATTGTTATTGGAACAGCAATAATAATTTTTTCGTTTATCGTCGCGGAAATGAACGCCGCGATAACCTTTGATGCAAACCAGTGTATCGTGGTAATGGCAATACTTGTGTCCGCGGCATTGTTTGTCTCACTCAAAAACCACAATACCACCCTTGACTTAATCGTGTTATCAAAGGGGAATTTTACGAACAAAACCATCCGTGTGCTGGTTTTTATGAAAATGTCTGTCAGAAACAATGTATTTTTGCTGTTGTTCAGCCTTATCGTCCTCAAAGGGCTGATCAGGGTAGAACACGTTATCCATGTACCCATAATTACGACCTTTTCATTGTTGTGTTCATTCGCGCTGATGAATATCAAAAACCGAATTAAATCCGGGCCCGCCCCCCAAAAAACCGGAATTTTGGGAGCGTTCTCCCCGGACAAAAAAGCGGGCGGGGAAACGCCGCGCAAAAAACACACAGGCCCGCTTGTTAAAAGTACCGTTTACGATTATCTTACATCCGATTTTTCCCAGGGGGCCATAATAACCGTTTTCCTGTTCATTGTGGTTTTATTTGAACTGCTAAAAAGCAAAGACGCATTAAAAGAGATGGACAAGTCATCCGTTGCCTTTATGGGGCTGGCGGCCGTTTTGTCCCTTGGGTTTATGGGGATTATCGATTCAATACCCCACGCCAACTGGAAGTATTACGCCATTGTCATGCCGCATGGTTTTGGATACCATTTTAAAAGGGCGCTGCTGTTTCTAACGGGGATTTTCGGCCTCTTTATGGCGGTATTCATCGCCGCCGCGCTGTCCTTTGACGTGGTACCAACACTTAAATATTTTTACTGCGTAATTATATTGATGTTTCTTTCGGTCAATGTCGCGTTTACAATGGGCAATGTGTTTGTAAAGGCACTGGCGCTTATTGCCGGAACGGCTCTGACAGTGTGGATTGGCGCACTGTACGCATATCTTTTGCCGCTGTTGATTATACCGGTACTCGCTACATTGCTAAAGGCAAAAATTGAATATAAGGAATGGTACCTGCTGTGATAACATGCAAAAATCTTGTCAAGCTGTTTGACGCAAACTCCGGCATAAAAAACATCAATCTGCGGTTTTCTCCCGGCAGAATTTATGGCATTATCGGCTATAACGGGGCGGGTAAAACGACCCTGCTGAACTGCCTTGCGGGCCTGTGTGTCCCGACATCGGGAAGCGTGTATCACGACTCCGTAAAAACAACTGATGAAAAAGGATTCCTGCCATACAGGCGAAAAATATCCTTTGTCCCCTCCGTAGATTACCTGTATACAAAATTAACCTGCGGGGAAAACATGGAACTGGCGACAATTTTACGGACCGGAAAAAATAAAATCTTAAAGGAAACGCGGGAATTGATAGCGTATTTTGAGGCGGATTCTTTCCTGCACAAAAAGTTTAAAGACTGTTCAACCGGAATGAAGAAGAAAATCCAGATCATTATCAGCCTGATTGGAGAAGTAGACACTATTATCTGGGATGAACCAAATGACGGCCTGGATATTATCTCAAACATGAAAATTAAAAAACTTTTAAACTATTACAAAAGTAAAAACATGACGGTATTGTTTTCCTGCCACGTAATAGAATTTTTGGAAGATTTTGCGGATTATTATATCCTGCTTAAAGACGGAAATGTGGTCGAAGAAATGGAGGCGAATGGAACGGGATCGCCGCATGAACTGTATCTGAATCATGCCGATAAAGACAGTCTGTCGCTCCCGTTTCCT
>JAIRND010000077.1 GCA_031258225.1 Treponema sp.
CCCCTATATATATTTTCGTAAAAGAAAACCCTGGACAAAAAACGACAGCCAAATACTGGCCCTTATAACTCCCGCCACAATCTGGTATCTGATTTTCTGTTATCTCCCCATGTTAGGCGTGGTAATCGCGTTTAAAGACTACCGGATTTCCGGTGGATTCATCAACAGTATTATATCAAGCGCCTGGGTGGGGCTTAAAAATTTCAGGTTCCTCTTTGCCAACAATGCTGTCTGGACGATTATCCGCAACACCCTGGCCTACAACGCGGTGATAATCGTCCTTGGCATAGTCCTCCCCGTTACCCTGGCAATTATCGTGAGCGAACTGTGGAATAAAACTGCCGCCAAAGTGTACCAGACCATCATGTTTTTCCCGTATTTTCTGTCCTGGGTGGTAGTTTCCGCCATTGCCATGGCCTTTTTAAGTTATGACATGGGGATACTCAACCGGTTCCTCAGCCTTTTTGGAGAGGAAAAACACTTTTGGTACCGCGAAGTTTCCCTGTGGCCATTTTTCCTTGTCTTCATGAGTCAGTGGAAATCCCTTGGTTACGGCATGGTGATCTATCTGGCGGCCATTACTTCCCAAGACAAGGCCGTCTACGAAGCCGCCGTTATCGACGGGGCCACCAAGTGGCAGCAGATCCGGCGGATCACCCTGCCCCTCTTAAAGCCGGTGATCATCCTGATGTTTATCCTTGCCGTGGGCCGTATCTTCTATTCGGATTTCGGCCTTTTCTACCAGATCCCCCGGAACTCCGGCGCCCTCTACGAAACGGTAACAACGATAGACGTGTTCGTGTACTACCAGCTTAAAAACTCCACTTTTAGTATGGCTTCCGCGGCGGCTTTGCTCCAGTCCGCGGTAAGCTGCGTCATGATTCTGATTGTTAATCAGGTTGTCAAAAAAATCGATCCCGATTCGGCAATGATCTAAGCGGAGGCGGCAATGAAACGGCATAAAAGCAGTGTGGAACGTTTTACCCGCGTCAGCCCGGTCAGCAACGTACTGTTCCATCTGCTGCTGATCCTCCTGGCGACCGCTTCCATTGTGCCGCTTTTTCTGGTTATCTCAATCTCCCTTACGGATGAGGGCTCGATCCGCGATTACGGCTACCGGCTTATCCCCAAGGTATTTTCCTGGGAAAGCTATAACTACCTCTACCGGCAGCGGGTAACCTTGCTGCGTTCCCTGGGTACCTCGGTCTTCGTAACCGCCGTGGGTACCGCATTAGGGGTAATCCTTACCAGTACCATGGGTTACGGGCTTTCGCGTGTTGAATTCCGCCTGCACAAATTCTACACCTGGTTTATATTTATCCCGATGATCTTCAACGGCGGCATGGTCTCATCCTACGTGGTCGTCACCAGGTTTTTGGGCTTAAGAAATTCCCCCTGGGCCCTTATCCTGCCCCTCTGCGTTTCATCGTTTTACGTTATCGTCTGCCGGACCTTCTTCCGTTCTACTATCCCCGACTCGCTGATAGAATCCGCCACCATTGACGGCGCGGGGCAGCTTACCGTCTACTTCCGGATCATCCTGCCCCTGTCCCTGCCGGTACTGGCCACCATCGGCCTTTTTTTAAGCTTTGCCTACTGGAATGACTGGTTTCAGTCCATGCTCTACATCGACAGGAATGAACTGCTTACCCTGCAGGCCTACCTTAACCGGATCCTGGACAATATTAATTTTCTTGCCAGTAACGCCGGGGCCATGGGTCTTTCCCAGTCGGAACTCTTAGCCACCCTGCCCCGGGAGGGGGCCCGCATGGCCATCGCGGTAATCGCCGTGCTGCCCATTGCCTGTGTGTATCCTTTTTTTCAGCGTTACTTTATTTCGGGTCTTACGGTAGGGGCTGTCAAGGGATAGCCCCGAACCAGGACATAAATTTTATCGTATGGAGGACTTACGAATGAAAAAAGCACTTGCTTTCACTCTGGCACTGCTTTGCGTAGGAACCTGGGCTTTCGCGGCCGCCAGGAATCAGCGCAGCAGTATTCCCACCCTGGTGTGGTACGCGCTGAATCCGGAAGACCCGGAGGATGTGGTGGAAAATCTCCGGATCATGAGCGACTATACCCAGGAGAAGATCGGCATCCGGTTTGAAACCAGACCCTATGCCGCGGACCGGATTCAACTGGTAGCCAGCTCCGGCGAGGCCGTAGATATAACGTGGATCGGCGCGTTTGACTACGAGCGCTTTCAAAAACAGGGGGTATTCGCGGATATTACCGATCTACTGTCCAGCCAGACCCCGGCCCTGTGGAACTATGTCCCCCAGATGCTCTGGAACGGCGCAAAAATAGACGGAAAGATCTACGCGGTTCCCGCGTACAAGGACACCTCTTCAACGCTGTTCGGCTTCCTGGACGCCCGGTACGCCCGGAAATACAACATCAACACCAACTTTACCAGGGGCGATTACATACGGGAGATGGATGCCGCGTTCCGTGCCATAAAGGCCGGCGAGGGATCGCAGTTCTATCCTATGTACCTTGCCAAGGGCGGCATAGAGGTGCGGTACTGGATCGGGGAAAAATTTGACGACTTGGGCGCCGGCATAACCAACCTTATGGGGGTACAGGTGGACGATCCAAACCGCCGGGTTGTTTCCATTCTGGAACAGCCGGAGGTGCGGGAAGCCCTCCGCATTGTTCACCGCTGGTACCAGGACGGCATCATCAACCCCGACGCGCCGCA
The DNA here is from genome assembly GCA_031258225.1 of Treponema sp. Taxonomy (GTDB): domain Bacteria; phylum Spirochaetota; class Spirochaetia; order Treponematales; family Breznakiellaceae; genus JAISFT01. The sequence goes on from JAIRND010000077.1 coordinate 2,702, forward strand.
GATCGAACAGGGCCCCCGGGGGGTTCCCTTTACTTTTGATCAGGCATGGCCCTCCAAAGCCGTAACAATCGCATTGCAGCAGGGCATCGAAGAGTATATTCCGATACAGCTTACACGGCCCCTGCTGACCACCCACTCCATCCGGGGTTCCATGCTGGCCGTCGGCGCCAATTCCCGGTACAAGACCGAAGCCCTCAAGTTCATAGAGCTGATCAACACGGATCATAAGTTCCGGGACATGCTGGCCTATGGTATCGAAGGCAAACACTTTAACTATGTGTCCCCCAACGTGATTCACCGGTTAACGGATACCTATCTTGCCTACGAATGGGCCCAGGGGACCTTCTTTAACCTGTCCGTTCCCGATAACCAGCCGGCGAATACCTGGGACCAGGTAAGAAGCCAGAATGAAACAGCCCTTGCCTCGGTCCTGAACGGTTTCTCCATGGATATTTCACCGGTCCAGAACGAAATTTCCAATATTCTGGCCGCCGTACAGCAGTACTACCCCGATTTGTCCATCGGCGTTACCGATCCTGACGTTGCAATTCCCCAGCTTCTGGCCGCCATCAGAAACGTCGGCTTCGATCGGGTCATGGCCGAAGCCCAGCGGCAAATTGACGCCTTCTCCAGGTAAAAATACGGTATAGATTCTACCCCCCGGCGTGGAAACGCCGGGGGCGCACACGGCAAGGTTTTTTTACCAGTTCACCTTTTTTAGCTTAAAGTTACGACTCACGAGTATGTTAGTCCCCCCACCCACTTTTTGAGTATCTCGTCCAGCAGCCTGATGTCGATGGGCTTGGGGAGGTAGCCGGTAAAGCCGTTGTCCAGAAATATTCCCTCGTTCCCCGCCAGGGCGTTGGCGGTAAGGGCAACAATGGGGACGTTCCGGGCGTAGTCCGAATCGATCATGGTACGGATGATCCGCACCGCCTCTATGCCGTCCATTTCGGGCATCATGTGGTCCATAAGGACCAGGTCGTAACGGGGTTCCCCGCGCCGTATTTTTTCTATCGCCTCTTTGCCGCTTAAAACGGTGTCCACGATAAGGCCGTAGGGTTCAAGGAGTCCCCTGGCTACGTCCAGGTTGATCTCCACATCGTCCACCACGAGCGCCCGGATATCGCCGGCTATGGTCGCGGGAACAATCCGGGTTTCGTCCTCGCTTTCAAAATACTCGTGGGCCCTGAGTTTTTCCGCCCACTCCTGGCCAATGGGGACGGGGTCGGCTGCCTGCTGGGGGATCCGGGCGGTAAAAACCGAACCGTTACCGTACTCGCTTTCCACGGTAATTGTTCCGTCCATCAGTTCCAGGAGCATCTTTGTGATGGCAAGGCCAAGCCCCGTACCCTCTATTTTCCGGTTGGCCCTGGCGTCAAGCTGGTTGTATTCGATAAAAAGCCGGCCGATATCTTCCCGCCGTATCCCTATGCCCGTATCGCTTACCCGGAACACCAGAAGGTTCTCCCCCTCCTGGAACACGTCAAGCCGTACCTTCCCCTCCCTGGTGTATTTGATGGCGTGGAGAGCAGGTTGTTCAGTATTTGTTTTATCCGTAGTTCGTCCCCAAGGAATTTCCTGGGCAGGTTTTTGTCCACCTCAAGATCAAACGTGATGGGTTTATCGCCGATACGCACCATGTTAAGCCTGACCGCCTCGCTCAGCAGGGCCGCCGTGTGGTACTCCACGGGGATAATCTCGAAACTCCCCGCCTCGATCTTGGAAATATCCAGAATGTCGTTGACAATTCCCAGGAGGACAGCCCCGCAGCCGCGTATTTTTTTAATGGTCTGGAAGGTCTCCGCCTCCAAATTCCTGCGCAGCTCTATGTCCGAAAGGCCGATGATCGCGTTAAGGGGGGTACGGATCTCGTGGCTCATGGTTGCCATAAATTCGCTTTTGGCCCGCGAGGCGGATTCCGCTATGGTTACCTGTTCCGCCAGGTCCCTTGTCCGTTCCGCCACCGTTGCTTCCAGGACCGCGTTAAGCTCCCTGGCCTGGTTGTACGAGCTGACCAGATGCCTGGCCAGCACCAGGGCGGAAAAGACGTTGAAGATAAAAAAACTGTACCGGGAATAGACAAGCCCGGTGTGGAACAGCGCGGAGGATATGGCGTCATAAACGGAGGTTACGGCAAGAACAAAAAGAATAATAACAATGTTACCCTGGGGGGTCTGCAACAGACTGTAAACCACGGCCCGCGGCACGGGGTGTTTCCGGTCATGGAACATCACTTCTTTTACGGCCAGTACCTGCCGGACAAACGAAACGACGACGGCATGGAGAACCAGGCAGAAGAAAAAGCCTACGCCGCCGATCTGCCATAAAAGCAGGGCGTCATCGGCAAATTCCATGGAAAAGACGCAGGAGCCAAGGGAAAGGGCGGCGCAAAAAAAGCCGTAGACCTTGAGCCCCAGGGGCAGCCGGTTGTTGCTCAGCTCCTCCAGGAAGGCCCCCAGCAGGAACGACAGGCCGTAGAGGGAGATAAATTCCAGGCGGAATGTGGTGTTGGAATCGCCGATGATCCCGTAGATAAGGGGGTTCCTGCAGAGGAAGTAAATGGCCACCGCGATGGAAAAAAGACTGTAGTAGAGGTTGTACCGTATCTTTCTCCGCATATAAAAAAGCAAAAGGTAGTAGAGCCCCACAAAAACATACACCGTGGAACAGATAAGGGTACCCTGATCCACGGACTGGACCGACGCGATCCGGTAATCGTCAATGTAGTAGGGGGACACGTAAAAGAAACCGGTAAAACTGTTGAGCGGGGAGCCGATGATCCGTAGTCCCAGGTAATTTTCCCCCTCCCTGAACAGTTCCCGGTCAAGGGGAAGAACAACGCCGCGCCGCGACTGGTGCCGCGTGATCCGCCCGGATTCGTCCAGAAACACCTGGGAGGCCACCGGCCGCCCGTTCAGGTAGATCTCCCAGTTATCCCCAATGGCGGCAAGAAAGAGGCCCGGAAAAATGGACAGATTTTCCATAATTTGTTCAAAGCGGGCCGCGTCCATGGTGAAGGCGATGAGAAACGTAAATTCCTCCTCCCTGCCGCCGGCGGGGGAAAGAAAGGGCCGCCGCTGTTCCCGGGCTATAAGGTTCTTGATAAGGGCGGGTTTTTCCTCCCCGGCTTCCATCTCCGCGTCCCAGGACGACAGGGAGGGGTTCCGGTTTATATCTTCCCGGTTAAAGCCCCGTTTCGCGTAAAGAGGGTAGTCCCGCAGGTTTATCCGCGCGGGTCCCGCTTCCGGGACCCTGGGACGCAGCAGGATAAGAAACACGATCCCCCCCAACACCACCGCCAGAACACCCAGCACCGTGTACAAAATTTTATGGGATGGACCGGGTTTATCCGGTTGTTCGGGCCGCGCGAGGGCCGTGATTGGTGTTTCTTCCATACGTTTCACAGAAAGTATAGACGTTTTTGTTCCCTTCTCAACAGCCCCATTTTTTGTTATACTAAAACAGCCAAAAATCCAAACGATATTACGACAAGGAAGGCGCCATGATTTTCAATCCTGAATACGAATGTATGGAAACGGCGGTCCGGCAAAAACTCCAGCTTGCCAATCTGAAGAATCTCGTGGAAATGCTCTACGCCAATGTGGTCTTCTACCGGGAAAAGATGGATGCCCTGGGGGTAAAGCCTGTGGATATCCACAGCCTGAAGGACATCGAAAAACTGCCGTTTACCACCAAGGACGATCTGCGGCTCAACTACCCCCACGGCCTTTTGGCCTGCCCCAAGGACCGGATTGTGGAGGTTCACATGAGTTCCGGCACCACCGGCAAGCCCGTGGTGGACGAGTACACGATGAAAGACCTCAACATTTGGCGGGAATCCATGGCCCGGACCATGGCCGCCGCCGGCTGCACCAAGGACGACATTGTGCAGAACTGTTATGGCTACGGCCTCTTTACCGGCGGGCCGGGCGCCCACTACGGGGCCCTGACCATTGGGGCGGAGGTCCTGCCCATGTCAAGCGGCAACACCGCCCGGCAGCTCATGGTGATGCAGGATTTTGGCTCCACCATGCTTACCTGTACCCCCTCGTACGCGCTCTACATGGCGGAAGAAGCGGTGGACGCCGGTATCGACCTTCACAGTCTCCCCCTCTCCAAGGGCTGTTTTGGGGCGGAACCCTGGAGCGAAAACATGCGCAAGGAAATTGAAAATCGCTACCGCATGAAAGCCTATGACATCTACGGCCTTACGGAGATTATCGGCCCCGGCGTCTCCTTTGAGTGCGAGGCCCAGGACGGGCTCCACATCAACGAGGACTTTTTCTACCCGGAGATCATCGATCCCCAGACCGGGGCGATCCTGCCTCCCGGTGAAAAGGGGGAGCTGGTCTTTACCACCCTGACCAAGGAGGGTACGCCGCTGCTCCGTTACCGGACCAGGGACATTACCTACCTGATGAGCGAACCCTGCCGTTGCGGCAGGACCACCACGCGGATGCACCGGCTCTTTGGCCGTACCGACGACATGCTCATTATCCGGGGGGTCAACGTGTTCCCCAGCCAGATCGAGCAGGCTCTTATCGAGATTGAGGGGACCGAACCCCAGTACCTTATCGTGGTGAACCGGGGGGAAAGTCATCTGGACGATGTGGAACTTCAGGTCGAGGTAAAGCGGGAATTCTTTAGCGATGAAACCAGGGGCCTTGAAGAATTGCGGAACCGAATCGAGAATGTTATGAAAAGCAAGCTCCAGATTGGGGTTAAGGTAAAACTGGTGGAACCCAAGACCATTGAACGGTCCCTTGGCAAGGCCAAGCGGGTTATTGATAACCGGAAAATTTAACCAGGGGGATAACATGGGTATTAAGCAAATATCGGTATTTCTTGAGAACAACGCCGGCCGCCTGGGGGAAGTAACCCGGACCCTGGCCCACGCGGGGATCAATATCCGGGCCATCAGCATTGCCGACACCGCGGACTTTGGCATTTTGCGCCTTATTGTGGACAGGTGCGACGACGCGTTACAGGCCCTGAACACCGGCGGCTTTACCACCAGGGTCTCCGATGTGGCGGCGGTTGAAATTGAGGACAGCCCCGGCAGCCTTGCGCGGGTTATGGAACTGTTCCAGCAATCCAGGGTAAACATCGAGTACCTGTACGCGTCGCTGGAAGGAAAGGTGGGGAAGGCGGTGGTCATTTTCAAGCTGGCCGATCATGCCCAGGGGCTTGGAATCATCAAGGATAACGGTCTTTCCATGGTGGAACAGTTTTAGGCATGTCTGTTTGATGAAGATACTGATGGCCTCAAGCGAGGTTCACCCCTACGCGAAGACCGGCGGTCTGGCGGACATGGTGTCCTCTCTCTCCCCCGCGCTGGCAAAGTTGGGACACGAGGTACGGATAGTCCTGCCCCGGTACTACAACATTGACCGGTCCGGCCTTGACCGGTTGGAGGGGGCTATGGGCGTCCCCGTGGGCGGCGGGGAGGAGTGGTGCGCCGTTTACACCGCCGTTTTGCCGTCTTCCCCCCCAAACAATCCCATCCCGGTCTACTTTATCGACCACGAAGGGTTCTTTGGCCGGGAGGGGATCTACGGGAACCCCTGGGAACCCGACTTTTTGGACAACCCCCGGCGTTTTAGCTTTTTTTGCCGCGCGGTGTTCCAGCTTTGCCGCAAGATCGGCTGGTTTCCCGATATTCTGCATTCCCACGACTGGCCCGCCGCCCTGGTGAGCGTGTACCTTAAATTTTGGGAACGGCCCCTGGGCGGGGAATTCAGCGCGGCGTCTTCGGTACTGACCATTCACAACCTGGGCTACCAGGGTATCTACGACAAGGACAATTACAGTTGTATGGGGCTGGGCTGGGACGTGTTTTACAACGCGGGCTTTGAGGACTGGAACATGATGAATATCCTCAAGGCGGGCCTCTACAGCGCGGACAAGCTGAATACCGTCTCCCCCCATTACGCCGGGGAAACCAAAACCCAGGCCCACGGTTTCCGCCTTGACGGGGTCCTGCGCTACCGTTCCGCGGATTATCTGGGAATCCTCAACGGCATTGATACGGCCGTGTGGAATCCCGCCGCGGACCCCTACATTCCCCAGCCATACACCGTTTCCACAATTGCCGCCGGCAAGGCCCGGGCCAAAGAGGCGTTGCAGAGGGAATTCGGCCTATCCGTTGACGCGGATGTGCCGCTTATCGGCATGGTTACCCGTCTAACCGGTCAAAAAGGGGTGGACGAACTGTTCGGCCCCGGTTACGGTTCCGCCTGGTCCATCTGCCGGGACATGAATGTCCAACTGGTCCTGCTTGGTTCCGGGGAAACCTGGTGCGAGGACGAAATTCAAAGCCTGGCCGGCCGCCTGCCGAATTTCAAATGCAGTATCGGCTACCGGGAAGACCTGAGTCATTTGATCGAGGCCGGGAGCGATTTTTTCCTGATGCCCAGCCGCTACGAGCCCTGCGGCCTTAACCAGATGTACTCCCTGGCCTACGGCACCCTGCCCATTGTCAGGAACACCGGGGGCCTGGTGGACACGGTGGAAAATTTTAACCAGGAAACCGGGGAGGGCACGGGCTTTATGTTCGATGACCTTACCCCCCAGGCGATCTACAATACCGTGGGCTGGGCGGTCTGGGCCTGGTACAACAGGCGGCCCCAGATCGAAGCCATGCGGATCGCCGGGATGAACAAAGACTTTTCCTGGGAAAAATCCGCCGGGAAGTACATCGAACTCTACAAAGGAATAAGAGGATAACCACGAATAGTGAACGTGGCGCTGTTGTTCGTGTTTTTCGTGTGGTTTGTGGTTAAATTTCTTTAAGCCGCGCCAAGGGGCGATTTTTTTGATTCTTGCCGTTGACATTGGAACTTCCACATTCAAGGCGGCGCTCGTCAGCCGCGAGGGGGTCTGCCGCAGTCAGACGGCAATTCCCACGCCCCTGGACGGCGTGGAGGCGGACGGCGGCGTCTGGCTGGCGGCGTTTGAGACGGCCATGTCCCAACTGGGCGGCCTGGGCGATCTGGAGGCCCTGGTGATCTCCGGCAACGGGCCCACCCTTGTCCCCGTTACCGGGGAAACCGATTTTGCGGGAGGGCGGCTCTCCCTGCCCGCCGGCAAGGCCCTGCTGTGGCTGGACCGGCGTGCGGAGGCAGAATCGGCAAGGGTCTCCGGGCTGACGGGGGCCTACGTGGACCCCGGGTTCTGTGTCCCCAAGGCGCTGTGGATAAAGAACCACGACCCCGTACTCTACGAGGCAACCCGCCATTTCCTGTTTGCCCCGGAGTACCTGGCCTTTGCCCTTACCGGGGAGGCCCGCACCGTCTTCCCCTCCCAGGGCTTTGAACGCTGGTACTGGACCGGGGAAATCCTGGAAGGGCTGGGCCTGGACCGCGCCAAATTCCCCCCCTTTGCCGCCCCCGGAGACTGTATCGGGACCGTCCGCGCCCCGGCGGCCTCCCGTTTCGGCTTTCCCAGGGGACTCAAAATATTCGCCGGGGGGCCGGACTTCTTTGTGTCCATCCTGGGAAGCGGCGTAAGGGCGGCGGGCCAGGTCTGCGGACGTTCCGGCAGTTCGGAGGGGATAAACCTCTGCACCGGGGAGCGGATCATGGACCCCAGGCTTATGAGCTACGGCCACCCCATCAAGCCGCTGTGGAACCTTTCGGGGATCATCTCCACCAGCGGCAGGGCCCTTGCCTGGGCCAGGGAACTCCTGGGCCTGGGCGCTCTGCCCTACGAAACGTTTTATGAGCTGGCAGCGGAATCCCCGCCCGGCGCGCGGGGGCTCATCTTCCTGCCCTACCTTGCGGGGGAGCGGGCCCCCATCTGGGACCCCCACGCCAGAGGGGTGTTCCAGGGCCTTAGCCTGGCCACGGGCCGGGCCGAACTGGCCAGGGCCGTGAGCGAGGGGGTCTGCCTTGCCATCCGGGACGTGATCACCGTGATGGAGGAGTGCAAGGCCCCCGTTGGGGAGATCCGGGTTACCGGCGGACCCGCTGGAAGCCCCTTTCTTAACCAGCTTAAAGCCGATATTACCCGCCGCCCGGTGCTGCTCCCCGCCTGGCCAAACGCGGAACTCCTGGGCCTGGCGATCATCGGGGCCACAGCCCTGGGGACCTACGCCTCCTTCGCGGAAGCCTCCGGGGCCCTGGTCAGCATAGACCGGGTCTTTATGCCCCGTAAGGAGACCCGGTACGACGACCAGTTCGGCATGTACCGGGAACTGTACCGGACCCTTAAACCCCGCTTTAGCGCACCCCGCTGATACCCCGCTGATGGGGAAATTTCTTTAATTGCGGAGAGTAGACAGCAAAAACAGTTCTAAGTAACATTGGAAATGAAGGAGAAAAATTATGTCCGATGATGTTCTTTCCCAATTTACCCCGCCTGTGCGCGAGAAAGCTGTCGATACGAGCCGTATCCTTAATTTTGCCGTTATCGGTACAGGCTGGATAGCGGAATCTTACGCCGAGTGCATCAAGCAGCTGCCCGATATCAGGATCGCCGCGGCGGCGGATCTTATTCCCGGTAAGGCGGAAGCGTTTTTTAAGCGGTACGGCATAGAAGGCGTCAGGCTTTATCCGAACCACAAGGCGCTGCTTGATGCCGAAAAAGATCTGGACGCTGTCTGCGTCTGCACCTACAACACCCAGCACGCCGTATGCGCCATTGACGCGCTGAACAAAGGTATCAACGTCATTCTTGAAAAGCCCATGACCGTTACCCTGGACGAAGCCGCCGATATTGTCCGGGCGGAAAAGAAGTCCGGCAAGATACTGTCCATTGGTTTCCAGCCGCGCATGGATGAAAACATGAAGATGATCAAAAAGATTGTCGATTCAGGCGAACTGGGAAAGGTTTACTACATCCAGACCGGCGGCGGCAGACGGCGCGGTATACCGAACAGCACTTTTATCGAGAAAAAGACCGCCGGCATCGGCGCTTTGGGCGACATTGGCTGTTATTCCCTGGATCTGGTACTGAACGCCATAGGATACCCCAAACCGCTTACCGTATCGGGTTACAAATCGGCGTATTTCGGCCCGAACCCCAAATACAACAACCCCGCCGACGCCGCCCGTTTCGACGTGGACGATTTCGCCGCCGCCTTTATCCGGCTGGAGGGAGGCATAATCGTGGATTTCCGCATTGCCTGGGCAATGAACATCGACACGCCCGGTGATACCATCATATTGGGAACGGAAGCGGGCCTGCGTATCCCCTCGACGGACTGCTGGAACGGATCCTTTTCCGGCCCCATGAAGATCTACAGGGAAGTCGCCGGAGCGCAGGTTGATTTTACGGTTCCCCTGCTCCCTTCGCCGGGCAGTTTCGGCGGCTTGTTCCTGAGAAAAGTCCGTTCTTTTGCGGACGCTATCAAAACCGGCGGCGAGGCTCCCATACCGTCGCGGCAGATTCTCTACAACCAGGCGATCCTGGACGGTATCGTCAAATCCGCGGAACTAGGCCGGGAGATAGAGATAAAGCTGCCCCAGGTGTAGTGGTGCCAGGCATTGCGCCACGAAAGCTCGTGAAAGGAGGAAACAGGAGAAACCTTTCGAAATGACCTAATGAGACCGCCAGAAAAGGCGCACCTCATCCAGAAAGATCTAGCAAATCACTGGAAGCGAGTCTTGCATGGGCCTTGGTGACAAGGTTTGTGAAGCGTAGACAGCGAATACAAAAGCCGCGTGATTGAACCTC
>JAIRND010000206.1 GCA_031258225.1 Treponema sp.
GGGCCCCCACTGGGCCCCCCTGGGGCCCGGGGCGGGGGGTTTTTTTTTTTAAAATCCCGGGCCGCCCCCCCCCCCCCCCCCCCCCCATGGACCCTTAGGCGGCTCGGGGACGCACACACACTATGTAAGGGGGTGGCGGTGGAAAAAATACGGGAGGGGCCACCGGAGGGCCCCGTATTTTTTCCAGCCGACAGGACCCCCGAACAAAGTTTTAGTGCGTCCCCGCTAACCCAACCGGGTTCATGGGGGGGGCGCAATGCCTGTATTGATTTATCCCGGGCTTATACCGTACTATCAGTCATGCCAAAGATTGAAGTAAACGAAGCGGTATTCTATGCATTGGCCGATCCGGAGGGACAGGGCCGCCGCTGGGAGGACCGGGAGGCTTTTAAAGAAGCCCTGACCTGCGCCAAGGCGGAGTTGGACGAGGATTCGGACAAGAGCCTTCCTCCCCCGGAACGGACCCTCAAGATCGAATTAAACGACACCAACAGGCCGGATCTCTGGGCCACCGCGGGCTGCGCCCGGCAGCTGCGGGTTCACGGCGGCGGCAGGCGGCCGGAGTATCCCTTCTTTTCCAGCCCCGGAAACCCCCAAAAGACGGGCCGCAAAGTACTGGTGGAAAAAACCGTGCAGGGGGTGCGGCCCTATCTGGCGGGCTTCATCGCCGGCGGCAAGGCCGTCACCGACGCCTCCCTGCGGGACATGATCCAGACCCAGGAAAAGCTGGCCTGGAATTTCGGGCGCAAACGCCGGACTATTTCCATGGGGCTGTACCGTGTCGCCGCCATCAAGTGGCCCATCGTCTACAAGGCGGTGGACCCCGATTCGGTGTCCTTCGTGCCCCTCCAGTGGGACCTTCCCCTGACCCTGCGGGAGATCCTCAAGTATCACCCCAAGGGCAGGGAGTACGGCTTTATCCAGGAGCATGAGCCCCTGCACCCCCTTCTGGTGGACTCCGAAAACGCGGTCCTCTCCTATCCGCCCATCATCAATTCCGCGGATCTGGGGGCGGTTCAGGTGGGGGACACGGATATTTTTATAGAACTCACCGGCACGGACCAGCCTTCGGTAACCCTGGCGGCGTCCATCATGGCCTGCGATCTGGCAGACCAGGGCTTTGCCATCGAGCCCGTGGAGGCGGAGTACGGATACGACACCCCCTTCGGCAGGAGCGTTGTCTTCCCCTACTATTTCCAGGAACCCGTGTTTTGTTCCCTGGCCCGGGTGGAAAAGTTTCTGGGGGAAAGGCTCGGCGCGGATGACTGTGTGGCCGCCCTGGAACGCATGGGCGTGCGGGCCAAGGCTGCCGTCTCCGCTGAAAAAAACGAGGCGCTTGAGCAAACCAAGGAAGGCGTTTTTGCCTGGCCGCCGGAATACCGGAACGACTTTCTCCACGCGGCGGATGTGGCGGAGGATGTGATGATAGGCCGGACCCTCGGCTCCTTCAAGCCCGAGCGCCCCCGGGACTTTACCGTGGGCCGCCTTGCCCCAATAAGCTACTTCAGCCGCCGGGTCAAGGAAATCCTCATAGGCATGGGCTACCAGGAGATGATCTACAACTACCTGGGCTCCAGAAAGGATCTGGTGGAAAAGATGCGGGGCGCGGGGGAACGGATTATCCGCGTCGCCAACCCCATGACGGAAAACTACGAGTATGTCCGGGACTCCGTCCTGGCATCCCTTATGCAAAGCGAATCCGTGTCGGCCCGTTCGGCCTACCCCCACCGGATCTTCGAGACCGGCAAAGTGGCCTTTCTGGACAGCGCCGAAAATTCCGGAACCGCCACCCGCAACTACCTGGGTTTCCTCCACGCGGGATCCGACGCTGCCTTCAGCTCCGTCGCGGGACAGCTCCAAACGCTGTTCTACTACCTCTCCGGGGAATACGAAGCGGAGGAATCCGCGGATCCCAGGTTCATCCCGGGGCGGGCCGCGGCGGCGCTCTTTAAGGGCAAACAGGTCGGAGTCTTCGGCGAACTCCACCCGGAACTGCTGGAAAACTGGGGGGTAACTATGCCCTGCGCGGCGGCGGAACTCGATCTGGACGCCCTGCTCGGAGGGCCCGGCGCCATTTAGGGTAAAACTAACGCGGGTCCGGCGATACGCTACGGGGGGAGCCTCCCGGCTGTCACCGGGTTAAGGAGGGGGAAGCCTCCCCCACGGGCGCACTTCGTTGCGCCCTACCCCCTCTGCGGGGGATACCCCCGCAACGCCCCCGCCTTCTATCACGGGCCGCCCTACTAGCAGTTTGTTGCGCTTCGCGCATAAATCGTATAAAAATTCACGAAAGTGAATTTTTATACCCCTCAAACTGCATAAGGACGCCGGATAATCGGGATTTTTTGCATATTTATGCAAAAAATCCACAAGCGCTACAGGCTCCTAGGCCGGCCAGGGACCGGCGCCGGGGCGAATCAGGCGGATCTCAGGGCCGCTTATGTCCAGAATGGTGGAGAAAGCCCGGGGACGCTCCTCCCCGGTGTCCAGGATAAGGTCAATGCCGGCTATGCCTTCCATTTCCCAGCCCCCGTCGAAGAGATCCTCCTCCGGGATGGGGGGAAGCCCCTCCCCGTTGCCGGGACCGCTTTCATCGTCCTCCCGGACATCCGCGGCCATGGAACGCTTCGCGGTTATCGCGTAGAGGGGGCAGCCCAGGGCGGCAATCAGCTTCAAAGGGAGGGGGTGATCCGGGATGCGGACCCCCACTTCCCGGCGCCGGAGCCCCAGCGCTTTCTCCGTGCCCAGCAGGGTCTTAAGTATCCACACATAGGGGCCCGGGGACAGCCGTTTGATCAGCCGGAACCGGGTGTTGTCCAGATCGCACAGCTCCCCGAACTGGGAAATATCGGAGCAGAGCAGGGTAAAATGGCGTTCATCCCGTTCCCCGGAAATCCGGCGGAGTTTTTTAATCCCCTCCTTTGACCGAAGGGAACAAACCACCGCCCAGGTTGTGTCCAGGGGCAGGGTCAGGAGGCCCCCGCCGGCAAGAAGCGCCGCGCCGCGGAAAAGAACGCGATCATCGGGGTTTCCGGCGCTTACATACTCGATCATTGCATAAAAACCTTCAATGACATAATTGAAAAAATGTCATAATTGAGTATACTACAGCCCGGGTTTTTTCAAAAATGAGGTCTTGAAATAACTCCGGTTGATGAAAATGTAGTATATTATAGCATCAACTGATAAACTACAACAATTAAAGGATAAACGCATTTTTGAAGAACACGTTTTTAGTGCCCGCCGGTATGATACTGGCGGGGGTGCTGGGACTTAATCTGTTCCACCGGACGGAGCTCCGTAAGGGCGCTCCTTCCCAGGAGGCGGATACCGAGATTCCGGTTCCGTATTCGCCCTCCTGGTCGGCGCGGGAAAACGCCGCGTACGCCGCGGAAATCCTGGAATCCCTGGGCCGGCCGGACGGTATTCTGGGGTATTACCGGAATGAAGCGAACCGCCTTGGGGTCATAGCCTTTTTCAGCGCCCTGGTTCAGTCCGAGGAGATTGCCGCGTCGGTTCTGGTCAACGCGGACAAATTTGACATCCCCCCTTCCCTGGCCTTTGCCCTCTGCTGGGGGGAAAGCCGGTTTAACCCCAGGGCGGTGAACCGGGCAAACCGGAATCGAACCGTGGACCGGGGCCTTTTTCAGCTTAACAACGAATCATTCCCCAAGCTCAAGGAGGCGGACTTCTTCAACCCCGGGGTGAACGCGTATTACGGCATGGCCCATCTGCGCTGGTGTCTGGACTCCGGGGGTTCCGAGGTCGCGGGGCTTGCCATGTACAACGCCGGCGCCAACCGGGTCAACGCGGGAACCACCCCCCGGCATACCCTGGATCATGTGTCCCGAATCCTAGAATTCCGAAACGGCATCGAGTCCCTGTTCCAGGTTGAGTACGTGGAGCGTCTGCCTCCCCTTCCACAGGAAACGCTGATCGCCAAAGCCCCCTGATAGCATAGGGGGAAATATCTCCCCCTGTCGCTTTTTCCCCTAAGCAGAGACCGTTCCAAACTGAAGTTTTGGAACGGCCTCTATTTTCAAATCATTGCCGCGCCGTAAACACCAACACCGCGGACAGGGTGTCCACGTCCGCCCCCCGGGTCGAGTCCCTGGCATCGCTTACCCGGACCAGCCACAGCCCGCCGTGGTCTATCTTGAAAATCGCCTCCCCCTTGGCGTCGGTTCTTGTGGTTTGGGCGTAGGCGTTTGCCGTCTTGTAGTCGTAGTAATCGTAGGTTGCGGAAATTTCAGCGTCGGCCAGCGGCCGGCCCTGATACAAGACCCGGAACTTCGCCCGGGTAAACGACCCGGGCCGCAGCCGCGCGGGGTTGTCCAGGGGAACGATCTCCAGTTCCTGCCCCAGGGGCGCGGAAAACGCCGTGTCCCCGACCGCGGGGTTCAGGTAGAGCTTGGAGAACCGGGCAAAATACTCCGCTTTACCTCTTAATT
>JAIRND010000209.1 GCA_031258225.1 Treponema sp.
AAATTCACCATCAAGGAGGCGAACAACCTTTCGCCCTGTACCAGGCCCGAAAGTCTCCTTGCCATGTACGAGGCGGTCAAGGAATACGGCAGATACGCGGAAACGAATACCGCCGCTTGACAACGAAGGCCGGCGCGGTGTAGGCTTCTCCCATGCGGCCCGTAGCAGTTCATCATCATTATCATCTTCTCTGATCCGGGGGGCCGGTGCGCGTGTGGAATGTTACCGTGGGCCCTTGGGTTCACGGTTTTTTTTTGGAGGGCGGTTATGGAAAACTTGCGGATTCTCCTTCCCAAGGGACGGATGTTTGACAATGTGGCCCGGCTGTTCGGCGACGCGGGCTTTCCCGTCTCCCTGGCGGATCGAACATACCGGCCGGTCATGGGCGCTTCCTGGCTGGACGCGAAACTTATGAAGCCCCAGAATGTGGGGGAACTTCTGGAACTTGGGAGCCACGACGCGGGCTTTACGGGTATTGACTGGATCAGGGAAAGCGGCGCCGGGGTGGAGGAGATCCTGGACCTGGGCCTTGACCGGGTGCGCGTGGTGGCGGCGGCCCCCGCGGAATTTGACGAGGCCGGACTAAAGGCGAAAAGAATTGTCGTAGCCACGGAGTACGTGAACCTGGCGGAATCCTGGCTGATGAGTAACGGCTACCGTTACCGCATTCTGCGTACCTACGGGGCCACGGAGGTTTTCCCCCCGGATGACGCCGACCTTATCATCGACAACACAGCCTCCGGTCAGACCCTGCGGGACAACGGCCTCAAGATTATCGACGTTATTCTTGAATCCTCAACCCGCTTTGTGGCCGGCAGGATGGCCCTGGCGGACAGGGACAAGCGGGCCCGCATCGAGGAACTTGCCATGCTCTTTAAGGCCGTACTGGACGCGCGGGAACGGGTTATGCTCGAAATGAACGTTACCGCCGGCCGTTTTGAAGCCCTGGTGTCCGGCCTTCCGGCCATGCGCAGTCCTACGGTCTCCCCCCTTAACGGCGGCAGCGGCTACGCGATCAAGATCGCCGTCCGCCGGCGTGAGGTGCCGGAACTTATTCCCAGGCTGAAAAAGCTGGGGGCCGCCGACATTGTGGAATATGACCTCCGTAAGGTAGTGTTGTAAGGGTGGCCTTGCGGTAAAAAAGGAGTTGCCGGAATGAGCAGAGTTGCGGAGATTAGCAGAATTACTAACGAGACGGACATCACGGTAAAGCTGAACCTGGATGGCGGCGGGGAAGCCCGGCTTGAGTACCCCATCGGCTTTATGGCCCACATGCTTGCCGCCTTTGCCCGGCACGGTCTCTTTGATCTGGATATCCGGGCCTCCGGGGACCTGGACGTGGATCAGCATCACCTGGTGGAAGATACGGGGATCGTCCTGGGTCAATGTTTCGCGAGGGCCCTGGGGGACAAGCAGGGGATACGGCGGGTGGGAAGCTGCCTGTTCCCCATGGACGAAACCCTGGCCCGCGCCGCGGTGGATCTGTCGGGCCGTTCTTTCCTGGTCTTTGATGCGTCCCTTTCCGGTTTTCCGCTGGTAAGCGCCGCCCCCGGCCTAAGCCCCTCGTCATTCCAGACCGACACGGTTCAGGATTTTTGGCAGGGCTTTGCCGGCGCGGCGGGGCTTGCCCTGCATCTGGAGATTCTTAGGGGCCGCGGCGATCACCACAAGATCGAGGCCATGTTCAAGGCGGCCTCCCGTTCCCTGCGGGATGCCTGCGAAATCGACGGCCGCCTTGGGGACCGGATTCCTTCCACCAAGGGGGTACTGGCGTGAGCGGTACCGGCGCCCCGGTTGGCGTCATCGACTATGGCGCGGGGAACCTGGGTTCAGTGATGAACGCCCTTAAACGGCTGGGACGGGAAGCCCGCTTTGTCCCGGGGCCGGAATCGCTGGGTCCCCGTTCTGTTTTTGGGCGGATCATCTTTCCGGGGGACGGTAATTTTGGCAGCGCCATGGATTCCCTGGAACACAGCGGTTACGCCCAGGCCATTCGGGACTGGGTTCGCTCGGACCGTCCCTTTTTGGGGATATGTATAGGTCTGCAGCTTTTGTTTGATCGTTCCGAGGAGGCCCCCCCGGTGGATGGAACGGAGACCCGTGGTCTTGGTCTGGTACCGGGGGCCGTGCTGCGCTTTCCCGGCCGCAAGGTGCCCCAGATCGGCTGGAACCAGACCAAGGCGCGGCCCGGTTCCCGGATCTTCGCGGGCATTCCGGAAAACAGTTTTTTCTACTACATCCACTCCTACTACGCCGCCCCGGATGACGGCGGCCTTGTCGCGGCGGAGGCGGACTACTACCTTCCCTACTGCGCGGCGGTGGAACGGGGGAATCTGGCGGCGGTACAGTTTCATCCGGAAAAATCGGGACAAGCGGGGCTCAGGCTTCTGGAAAACTGGATCGGGTTTTAGGGGGACGTATGCAGGCAAAACGGATCATCCCCTGTCTGGACGTGGACGACGGCCGGGTGGTCAAGGGAATCAAATTCAGGGGTATTCAGGACGCCGGGGATCCGGTAGAACTGGCCCGGCGTTACAACGATGAGGGGGCCGACGAGCTTACCTTCCTGGACATCGGCGCCTCCTACAAGAGCCGGGCCACCCTGCTGGACGTGGTGCGGCAGGTGGCGGCGGAGGTGTTTATCCCCCTCTGTGTAGGGGGGGGTATCCGCACCGTGGAGGACATGAGGGAGGCCATGAACGCCGGGGCCGATAAGGTTTCGGTCTGTACCAGTGCCCTTGCCCGGCCCGAACTCCTTTCCGAAATGGCCCGGATCTATGGCCGTCAATGCGTGGTCCTCTCCATCGACGCCAAACGGATCTCGACCGGCATGGAGCCGCGGGTCCGCTGGCACGCCTATTCCCACGGCGGCCGTACCGATACGGGGATCGACGCGGTGGCCTGGGCGGTACGGGCCGTGGAACTTGGCGCCGGGGAGATACTCCTCAATTCCATCGACGCCGACGGTACCGGCGCGGGCTACGATCTGGAACTAACCGCCGCCATACTGGAAGCCGTACCGGTTCCGGTCATTGCCTCTGGCGGCGCGGGGAGCCTGGAGCAGATCGCCGGCGTGCTGCGCAGTCCCGGCGCGGATGCCGCCCTGGTGGCTTCCCTGTTGCACTTTGAAAAAACCACGATACGGGAAATCAAACAGTACGTTGAATCAAAAGGAGTGTGTGTCAGGTTATGATCATCGCGTCAATCGATCTGCGGGGCGGCAGGGTTGTACAGTTGAAACAGGGATCGGAACTTATGCTGCAACTGGACAAGGCCCCGGAACTGGCGGAGGAATTTGACCGCTATGGGGAAGTGGCGGTCATCGATCTGGACGCCGCTATGGGGAACGGTTCCAATATCGAGTTGCTGCGATCCCTGCTAAGGAAGGCCCGCTGCAGGGTGGGCGGGGGGATTCGGAGTCCGGAAGCGGCGCGGGAGCTGGTAAGCCTGGGGGCGGAGAAGATCATCATCGGTTCTTTGGCCTTCCGGGTCCGTGGGGAATTCGCCGTTAATGTTCCGTTTCTGGAATCGCTGGTTCAAAAGATTGGCAGGGAACGGCTTATCGTTGCGGTGGACGCGCGTTCCCGGCCGGGAACCGCGGGGGCGTACGAAATTGTCGTTGACGGCTGGAAGACCCCCACGGGGCTGGACCTTGTTGAAGGCGCCCGGGCTGTGGAACCCTATGCCGCGGAACTTCTCTTTACCTGCGTGGACCGGGAAGGGACCATGACCGGCATCGACATGGGGCCCGTTAAGGCCCTGCGGGAGGCGGTCTCCTGCGGCGTTACGGTGGCCGGCGGCGTCTCCAGCCCGGAGGAGATCGAGGCCATTGCCGCCCTGGGCTGCGACGCGCAGATTGGCATGGCCCTTTACACGGGGAAGATCAGCCTGGCCGATTCGTTTGTCCGTTCCCTTAACTGGAAGAAGGGGGCCTACGCTGAACACGGCGCCGCCGGGGAGGGTCTGCTGCCGCTTATTGCCCAGAGTCCCGATGGGCAGGTCCTTATGACCGGGTTCGCGAACCGGGAGGCGGTAGCGGAAAGTTTTAAGCGGGGCAGGCTCTGTTTTTACAGCCGTACCCGGAATACCCTGTGGATGAAGGGGGAACATTCGGGGAACACCCTTGCCGTGCTGCGGATGCGCGCGGACTGCGACCGGGACGCCATCCTGGCTACGGTGGAGCCCGCCGGTCCCGTGTGCCACACCGGGGCCTTTTCCTGTTTTGAAACGGGCCGCCGCTTCACATGGGAATATTTGCGGGCCGTTGTCGCGGAACGTCTTCGTAATCCCGTGCCCGGTTCCTATACCGCCACCCTGGACGATGAACTGGTCCGGGAAAAAATCATGGAAGAAGCGGAAGAACTCCGCGAAGCCAAAACCCGTGATGAAATAATCTGGGAGGCCGCGGACCTGCTGTACTTTACCACGGTCCTGATGACCCGTTCCGGGATACACGTGGAGGATGTGCTTCATGAACTTGACCGGCGGCATAAAAAATGACAGAAAGCGTCTATTGGAGCGGGCTGCTGCGCCGCCTTTCACCCTATGTACCGGGGGAACAGCCCAGGGACCGGCAGTTTATCAAACTCAACACCAACGAGAATCCCTATCCCCCTTCTCCGAGGGTATTCGAGGCGATCCAGCGGGCCGCGGGAGCAAGCATCCGTCTATACCCGGACCCTTCCTGTACGGAACTGCGGGAGGCCATTGCGGCCCGTTACGGGGTAAGGCCCTCCCAGGTTTTTACGGGAAACGGTTCCGACGAGATCCTGGCATTTGCCTTTGCCGCCTTTTTTCCGGGCGGCACAGACAAGGCGGACAAGGCGGCGATTCTCTTTCCCGACATTACCTATAGTTTTTACCCGGTCTACGCGGACCTGTGGGCCCTGCCCCATACGGCCATCCCCCTTGACGGGGATTTTGCCATCCGCCCGGAAGAGTACCGGATTCCCAACGGGGGGGTTATCTTCCCCAACCCCAACGCCCCCACCGGCCGGATCCTGGACACCGCCGCGATTTGTTCCCTGGCGGAATGGCAGGAACAGCAGGGCCGTGTCCTTATCGTGGACGAGGCGTATATCGCCTTTGGGGGCCGGACCCTGATCCCCCATGTTTCGTCCCACCCCAACCTGCTGCTGATCCACACCCTTTCCAAATCCGCCTCCCTTGCCGGGCTGCGCGTGGGCTTCGCCATTGGGCAGGAAGATCTTATCGAAGGGCTCTGCCGGGTCCGGGATTCGTTTAACTCCTACACGCTGGACCGGTTGGCCCAGGCCGCCGCCGCCGCCGCCGTTGCCGACGCGCCCTATTACGAGGAACTGGCCCGCAGGATCATCGCCACCCGCGCACGGGTCGCGGCGGAACTGGAAGACCGGGGCGTAACGGTGATCCCCTCGGCGGCGAATTTTCTGTTTATCCGTTTTCCCGGTCTGTCCGGGGCCGCGGTTCTTGCCGCGCTGCGGGAAAAGGGCATACTGGTACGGCACTTTAATGGGGACCGTATCGCGGATTTTCTGCGGGTAAGCATCGGCACCGATGGGGAAATGGACGCGTTCCTGCGGGAATGTGAACGGTTTATGCCGGACGGAAAGCCGCGGCCCCCGGCCCC
>JAIRND010000234.1 GCA_031258225.1 Treponema sp.
CGCCCATTTTGCGGTCCAGTTCGCGCTTGCTCTTTTCCATTTGGCGGCCATTTTCTTTTATCTGCTCGGAGACTTCTTTGAATCGTTCGGCGATTTCCCGGAATTTTCTGTCTGTTTCCCTGGATTGTTCGGCGTTTTCCCGGATTTTTCTGTCCGTTTCCCTGGATTGTTCGGCGATTTCCCGGATTTTTCTGTCTGTTTCCTGAAACATCACCCACACCGTTTCAAAATTCAGCGGGCTCTGTTCTTGTACATCGGCCATATCGTACCTCCTGATATTCCACTATACGGAGAACCAGGGGTAAATTCCACACTACCGCAGCCCCTGTATGTACTTCTTGTACTGGGGGAGCCAGTTGCTTTCGGCTTTGAGCATGTCATCGGCCAGGTTCCAGACTTCGGGCGGGGTACAGACCGCGCCGGTCAGGGGATCGAGCAGCATGGCCTGTTTGAGTTTTACCGGGTCCCCTTCCAGGGCGGCTTCCACGGAGAGGCGCTGTACCGCGATACTGGCGTTGCAGATGGCCGCGCAGGGTGCGGGGAGTTCCCCCACGATGGGAATGGAAATACCGTTGCCGTCAACGTAACCAGGGACTTCTACCACGCAGTCCAGGGGCAGGTTGGTGATGGCCCCCCTGTTGATCACGTTGAAGTGGCCCCGGTATACGCGGCCGGTCTCAAGGCCCTCGATAATATGGGAACCATGTTCGCTGGAGCGGTTTTCCGGCGTGTACTTTAGGGGTTCCATTTTTTCGTACTCTTTGGCCTCCTGATCAAAACGCGCCCTGCCCTCCCGGCACACCCTAAGGTAGCCGCCGGGTTCGCCGTGGATCCAGGAGGAATAATCGATCCACTGGTCAAGTTCGCCGGGCCGCTTGCGGTACCAGGAAAGGTACTCCGAAAGGTGGCCGTTGCTTTCGGTGCTGTAGTAGCCGATCTTTTCCAGAATGTCGATGCGGATTTTTTCTTCTTTACTGAAACGGGGATGGTTCCTGAAGCCTTCAAGGAGCTTGCCCCGCATATCCTTACCCTTGTGCTTTACCTGGATGTACCAGGTCTGGTGGTTTATCCCCGCGCAGATAATGTCCACTTCGGACTGGGGCAGGCCCAGCACTTCGGCGATCTGATGATGGCCGCCCTGTACGCCGTGGCACAGGCCCAGGGTTTGAACCCCGCCGTAGGTATTGGCCGCCCAGGTGTTCATGGCGTTGGGGTTGGAATAATTGAGAAACAGGGCATCCGGTTCAGCCAGCGCCTTTATGTCCCCGCAGATGTCAACGATGACAGGAATGGTACGCTGGCCGTACATGATGCCCCCGGCGCAGATGGTGTCTCCCACGCACTGGTTGACCCCGTACTTCATGGGGATTTCCACATCAAGGGCAAAGGCGTCCAGGCCGCCCACGCGGGCAACGGACACAACGTATTTGGCGCCCTCAATGGCTTTCTTCTGTTCCGTGGTCCTGGTCAGCCTGACCTGCCCCAGCTTGTTTGCCTGGATATCCCTCTCCAGCACATGGTAGATAAGGTCCAGGTTGGAGGCATCAATGTCTTCAAGGCATATTTCCAGTTCCCGCAGTTCCGGCACGGTGAGGATGTCGGCAACCAGTTTACGGGTAAACCCCACACTGCCCGCTCCGATAAACGCTATTTTCATGTAACGCCTCCGCTGTAGTTCGCAACCTATTTGTACCTACAGGGTGCCACAATTTTCCACCATTAGAAATATGCTGTTTGTGCTTTTTATAGCACAATTGAACTTTTTCTGTTCCTGTGTATGATAGATTCGGAGTACTACAACAACGGAAACCGCCGGAATTTATCGTGCTACACGGTATGGCAGTACACTATTTCAGGGCGGGGCCGGATAGATACGGCGAACCGGAGCCAGGATCTTCCGCCCGTTTCCTCGCCGCCTCCATCATCGCCGACAGCGAAGAAGAACTTGCGGAACTGATGGACGATGTCAATTTGGACAATTTAGTGGAATAAGGGCGAACCGTTCCGGCCTTACGCGAATTCAAGCATGCGCCTGCGGTAATGGAGGTAATTCTCGAAACTCACCTCCTCTGGTACCCCGTGATCACAGGTGGGAATATAGCCGCCCCGCCGTTTCATCACCGGCATGATGCGGTCTATCTCCCGGTCTATAGCGTCCTTTCCCCTGGCCATAATCCGTTTGTCAAAGCCACCGCGCATAAGGAGATCCGGGTGTTCCTTCCCGGTACGCACCACGTCGCTGCCCGACGCAACCTCAAAGGGACTTAAATAATCCATGCCCAGTTCACGGTAATAGGGGATGATAGGATCGGAAAAGCCGTCGGTGTCCACCTGGAAATGAAGGGTACGGCTTTTGTCGAGCTGCCGGGACTTGATGTTGGTTATGAGCTGCTGATAGTAGGGGAAGAGGAATTCCTTCATCATGTCAAAGGAGATGAGGGGGCCGTGGTTGTAACAGATATCCTCGCCGATGAAAATCTCGTCGAAAACCACTTCCTTCTGTATTTGGGCATACACCGCGTCGGCCAGGTTGAACCAGGTCTCCATGCAGCGCGTAACGAGTTCGGGCGTATCGTAGAAAATATACATCACCTCCACCGGCCCCATGAGGCTGCGGAGGTACATGTAGCCCCCCACCAGGTTCGCGCAGATGACCTGCCCTTCCGCCGCGGCGGCTTTCGCTCCGGCTATAGCCCGCAGTATACCTTCCTGCCGTTCGGGGCTTTTGGGCTCCATGCGCCACAGGCACTTTTCCTCCCAGGTTTTAATGTCCTTTACGGGGTGGTCCACGTATTCGGGCATGAAACCAGAACGGCGGCCCTTGAAACATTTAACCCCGCGGCCCGCGAAATCCTGGACTACTTCGTAATCCCCCAGGTCTTCCAGAACCTTTTCTTCAAAAGCCGGACAGAACCCCGCCTCGCACCAGCCCAGGTTCCCGGTACCATACTTTCCCGGCGGGTCATAGCCGAAAAGAACGCGCAGGTTATCGCCGTCCTTGATATGGCCCTCCCGCTTCCAGCGATCCATTGAATAGAAACCGAACTCCTCCTGAAAAACCGGGGCGTCCGGCTTCCGGGCGTAAAAGTCCCGCATTTTCTTTGCCCCCGGCGACATGGCCTCGTAAGGGGGGAGGGTAATAACGGCTGTTTCTTGCATATAGGTACTCTGCTCCTTACCGGAAAATTATTCAATCACCATGTGTGATGAGGGCTTCCAGGTCCCGGGCCTGGCTTTCGCTTGATATACCCACAACAATATACATGGCGCCTTCGGGGGCCAGGTTTTCAAGGAGGACGGGCATTTCCTCGGGGGTCGCAAGAACCTGGAAACACTTGCCCGCGGCCTGGATCTTTTTTAGCACCGGCAGCCAGTGGGACGCGGTGGGCTGCCCGGCGCCGTATACCCATTGAACGCCTTTGAGCTTTTTGATTTCCAGGAGACGATCCAAATGACGCAGCGCGCCGGGGCCGTCCAGGTGGAAAATACTGGCATCCAAAAAGTCGAGTTCCGCTTCCAGTTCTTCCACTATCAGATCCTCAAAGGATTCTTCGGAAATCAAACAGATAAAATCGCAGCTTGACACATACCAGCGGCCGGGGTGCCAAATGCCCATCCAGTTCGTCGTCCCTTCCTGATGCCGGCATGTGATGTCCGCAAGTTCCGTATAAAAAGTCTTAAACCCTTCAAAGAGGTCCATCACGCCCCGCTTGATAAAGTCCGGCCGCTCTATGGTGTCGATACAAAGGGTCTCCGGCCCGCGCATGGCCACAAGGCAGTCCGCGCCGGCATGGATGTCGGTAACGCCTACCAGGTACTTGTCCCGCCCGTCCGCGGCGGCGGCCTCGGTGATTTCAAGTATTTTTTTGTAGTACTCATTTTTCCCTTCTATCCTGAACGGGGTATAGGTTGACCAGTCCTCAAGGGTGTGGATGGACCAACTGGTATTTTCCCCGTATTCCATGGGAATCCCGTA
>JAIRND010000021.1 GCA_031258225.1 Treponema sp.
CCTTAACGGAGCGATTTTACTTCGCCTGGTGGAGAATTCCAAATTGAGATACACAAGCCGCCCTGAACGGCCGTACTTCGTCTTCCGCTGTCATTGGCAGAAAACAGGGGGGGGGGGGGGGGGACGCGCCCTACTGATGTCTTGGCGCGGGATTACGCGTTAAGGGCGGCAAGCTCCGCGCGCAGCATAGCGGCCAGTTCCTGCGCGGCGGCAGCGGCGCTTACCAGGCGGTTTTCGACTTTTCCCCGGCGGCGGATCTCCACCTGGGGGGTGGAGGCGGTAAGGTTCTTGTCCCCCACGACCACCCGGAAAGGGATGCCGATAAGGTCCGCGTCTTTGAATTTGACCCCGGGCCGCTCATCACGATCATCCACCAGTACCTCAAGTCCGAGTTGTTCCAGTTCTTTCTCCAGGGTATCGGCGGTGGTCTTTACGGCCCCGTTGTACTTAACGGGAACGATGATTACATGGCAGGGGGCCAGCGTAACCGGCCAGATGATCCCGTTCTCGTCGTGGTGTTCCTCAATCACGCTGGCCAGGGTCCGGTCCAGGCCGATGCCATAGCTTCCCATGGTGGGCGTCTGAGTTTTACCGTGTTCGTCCAGGTAGCTCACGTTCATGGGGCGGGTGTATTTGTAACCCAGTTTGAAGATATGTCCCAGCTCATTTCCCTTTTTTTCGTAGAGGCTGGTCCCGCAATGGGGGCAGAGGTCCCCGTCCTTGACGGTACGGATATCCTGGACTAGCCAGCCGGTAAAATCCCTGCCGTAGGCAACATGCCGGTAGTGCTGGTCCTTTGCCAGGGCCCCGGTAACGGCATCGCCCATAGCGGTAACGGTCTGGTCAACGATGATGGGAAGTCCTGTAAGTCCCACGGGGCCGGCAAAGCCCACCGGCGCTCCGGTAAGCCGCTCGACATCGGTGTCCGCTGCCAGCGCCAGTTCCCCGGCTTTGAGGGTTGCGGCGAGTTTGGCTTCGTTCACATCCAGGTCCCCCCGGATAAGGACGGCAAAGAATGCCTCCGGGTACAGTTCCGGCGCCCCCGGCGCGGGTCTGCGGCGTTCAAGAGAAGCGCAGCCCGGCGCGGCGGACAGATCCAGTTCCACATTTACCGCCCGGTAGATCAGGGTTTTGATAAAGTTTTTCGCGCTTGTTTTAAGAAAAACACACAGGTCCCCGATGGTTTTTACCGATGGGGTATCGATTATTTCCGTTGCCGGCGTGGAGGATGACGCCTCCCTGGCCGCTTCGACGCTGGGGGGGGGCCGGAAATCCGGCTTGCAGGATGCCTTTTCAACGTTGGCGGCGTAATCGCAGCTTTTACAGAGCAGCAGGGTATTGTCGCCTATTTCACTTTCCACCATGAATTCCTCGGAACCGCTGCCCCCCATGGCTCCGGAATCCGCCTGCACGGGGATTACCGTAAGGCCGCATCGTCTGAATACCCGCCGGTAGGCCCGGCCCATGTCCCGGTAGGTTTTGTCCAGGCTCTCCTCATCCGCGTGGTAGGAATAGGCGTCTTTCATGATAAATTCCCGGCCCCGCATTACGCCGTAGCGGGGGCGGATCTCGTCCCGGTATTTGCTGTTGATCTGGTACAGGGAAAGGGGCAGTTGGCGGTAACTGGAAAGGTCATCCCGAACCAGGGCGGTAACCGCCTCCTCCGCGGTGGGGGAAACCACCAAATCCACACCCAGGCGGTTCCTGGCCCGCAGCATGGCGTCCCCCATTGCCTCCCAGCGCCCGGATTCCTTCCAGACTTCGCCGGGTACCACCACTGTGGGTTTGATCTCCTGGGCATTGATGGCGTCCATTTCCTCCCGGATAATCTGTTCCAGTTTGCGGAGGGAACGGAGGCCCAGGGGCAGGTAGGCAAAGAGGCCGTTGGCCAGTTTGCGGATCATTCCGGCGCGGAACATAAGCCGGTGGCTGGCAATCACCGCGTCCGCGGGAACTTCCCGCAGGGTGGGGATAAATGTCTGGGTAAGCTTCATGGTGCTTTCCTTAAAAAATGGTGTACCGCATAATACTCCGGTATGTCGAAAAGTACAACCTTCGCTATGATGTTCATTATGATGTATGGTACAGGGGGATTGCCGCCGTTATGAAATTTGCCGGGCTATTCAACGATAAACAGTTCTACCGGAATCTTTTTACCCTGGCGATCCCGATTATGCTGCAAAACCTTATCAATTCTTTTGTGAATGTCCTTGATACCGTGATGATAGGCCGGCTGGGGACGGTGGAAATTGCCGCGGTGGGTCTGGGGAACAATGTGTTCTTTTTCTACATGATCATCCTTTTTGGCCTTTGTTCCGGCGGCGCCGTGTTCATTGCCCAGTTCTGGGGCAAGCGGGATATTGGGGGTATACGGAAAACCGTGGGTCTTTGCTGTGCCGTAAACCTTCTTATCGGCGGAATTTTTACCCTGGCGGCAACTCTGGTTCCGGAGCGGATCATGGGTATCTACTCCACCGATGGGGAGGTGATAGCGGCGGGGGCCCGGTATCTGTGCTGGCTGGCTCCCTCGTTCCTCCCCTTTGCCCTGGCCCAAGTGCTGGTTATTTCCCTCCGTTCCATTGAACAGGTCAAAACCCCCATGACAACCACGGTAATTGCCCTTTCGATCAACGCGGTCCTTAACTGGTTGTTGATCTTTGGCATCGGTCCCTTTCCCGTCCTGGGGGTGGCGGGGGCGGCCCTGGCCACTACGGTATCCCGGATTATCGAGGCCCTGCTCCTGCTTGGTATCTGCCGCCGGAAGCGTTTTCCCATCATCGGGTCCCTAAGGGAAATGCGCGCCTTTAACCGGGCCTTTATCAGCCGCTTTGCCCGGATCGTGTCCCCGATACTGGCAAATGAATTTGTCTGGTCTTTGGGAGTTGCCATGCAGAACGTCATCTTTGCCCGGACCCATACGGACGCTATTGCGGCCTTCAACATAACCGGTACGGTGTCCCAGCTTACCTGGGTACTGTTCATCGGTCTGGGGAACGGGGTGGGGGTGCTTATCGGCAAGAAGATAGGGGAGGGAGACCACGCGGGGGCGCGGGATTATGCCCTTAAGATCATCTTCTTTGCCCCCCTGGTGGCGGTGGGAGCCGCGGCTGTGCTTATCCCCATTTCCTGGCTTATCCCCTTCATTTTCAGGGTACATGAGACGGTCCTCCATACCGCCACCCAGATGCTCCTTATCCTGGCCGCCATGTACCCCTGCCGGGCCTTTAATATGTCGATGGTCATAGGTATCTGCCGGGCCGGGGGGGATACGGTGTTCTGCGCTGTCTACGATGTGGCCTTTATGTGGCTGGTTGCCCTGCCCGCCGCGGCCATCGCCAGCCTTGTTTTTCATGTCCCCTTCTGGCTTAGCTACCTGCTGATCCTCTCCGAAGAGTTTTTTAAGATGGCGGCGGGGATATGGCGCTTCCGCAGCGGCAAATGGCTTCACGATGTAACCACGGGGTGCTAAAATGCCTTTGGCAATGCCAAAGGCAATGCCAACGGCAATGCCAACGGCAATGCCACTGATGTTTCAGGCAGTTGAGGGGGAACGGGCGTGTTAAACGTTGCTGTTATCGGTACGGGAAATATATCCCCGGCGCATATTGGAGCCTACCTGTCATTTCCGGAACGGTGCCGAATAACGCACCTGGTTGACATCTACCCTGAAAAGGCGGAACAGAAAAAGAACGATTTCAAACTGGACGCCGGTGTCCATAGCGATTATAGGCGGATTGTTGACGATCCTGAGATCGACCTTGTCAGTATCTGTACGCCTCCCTATCTCCATGCCGAAATGGCGGCTGCCTTTCTCAAAGCGGGAAAAAATGTAATCGTTGAGAAACCCATGGCCGCTTCACTTGAAGAATGTGACGCCGTTTTAAGGGTGGCAAAAGAAAGCGGCAGGGTTTTTTCTCCTGTTGCACAGAACCGCTTCACCGATCCGTTTATGAAACTCAAAAAAACCCTGGATACCGGAAAAATAGGCAAGGTAGTTCATGCCCAGGTGGATTCGCTATGGTGGCGGGGGCATTGTTATTACGACCTGTGGTGGCGCGGCCTGTGGGAAAAGGAAGGCGGCGGATGTACACTTAACCACGCGGTACACCACATCGACCTCCTTGGATGGATGCTTGGCCGCCCGGACAAGGTAAGCGCCATGCTGAGCAACACTTCCCATAACAACGCCGAGGTGGAGGATATTTCTACCGCTGCGATGCTCTACGAAGGCGGAGGGCCTTGTGCAAAAGGGGCCCTGGCCCAGGTTACGGGCTCTGTTATTCACCACGGCGAAGAACAGCAGCTTGTTTTCCAGGGAGAGCGGGCGAGAATTTCGGCGCCCTGGAAGGTGTACGCATCCCTTTCCAAATCCAACGGTTTCCCCGAAAAAAACCCAAAACTGGAAAGGGAGATTGCCGCTTATTATGAAGCCCTTCCGGATTTGAAATACTCCGGGCACACCGGCCAGATCGACAACGTAATGACTGCCATTGAAACGGGAAATGATTGGCTTATCAGGGGAGATGACGGACGGCTTACCATCGAACTTATAACCGCTATTTACAAGGCCGGTACCGAAGGAAGGGTTGTCGGTCTTCCCATAACGAAAAGCGACCCCTTTTATACCGTGGGGGGTATCATGGCGGCGGTTCCGCGTTTTTACAAAAAAACATCGGCGGTGAAGGAACTGTCCGGTACCATTACTGTAGGTGGCAGTTTATCTTCTAATTCCTGAAACTGTGGATAGGCGCGGGGATGCGTCCGCCGCGGGCAATGAAGGCCGCGCTGGAAGCCGGGTTGACCGGCATAACCGGGGCTCCTCCCAGAAGGCCGCCGAACTCAACCCAGTCGCCGGCCTTTTTGCCGGGTACGGGGATTACCCGGACGGCGGTCGTTTTGTTGTTGACCATGCCGATGGCCATTTCATCGGCAATAATGGCGCTGATCGTGGAGGCGGGGGTGTCGCCGGGGATGGCGATCATGTCCAGGCCCACGGAGCAGACGCTGGTCATGGCCTCAAGTTTGTCCAGGCTGATGGAACCGGAACGGACCGCGGCTACCATGCCTTCGTCCTCGGACACGGGGATAAAGGCCCCGGAAAAGCCCCCCACGTGGGTGGAGGCCATGACGCCGCCCTTTTTCACCATGTCGGTCAGCATGGCCAGGGCGGCGGTGGTACCGTGGGTTCCCGCCCGCTCAAGGCCCATTTCTTCAAGGATACGGGCCACCGAGTCCCCCACCGCCGGGGTGGGGGCCAGGGACAGGTCCAGGATACCAAAGGGAACGCCCAGACGCCGGGCGGCCTCCTGGCCTACAAGCTGTCCTACGCGGGTTATCTTAAAGGCGGTTTTTTTGATGATGTCGGCCAACTCGTCAAAGTTCGCGTCCCGGTGAGATTCCAGAACGGCCCGGACCACGCCGGGACCGGAAACGCCCACGTTCAGGCAGCTTTCCGCCTCGCCGGGGCCGTGGAAGGCGCCGGCCATAAAGGGGTTGTCCTCCGGGGCGTTGCAGAAGATTACGAGTTTGGCGCAGCCAAGGCCGTCCCCGTCCGCGCAGGCCAGGGCGGTTTCCCGGACCACCTCCCCCATGCGGCGTACCGCGTCCATGTTGATGCCGCTCCTGGTAGAGGCCACGTTTACCGAGGCGCAGACCCTGGCGGTGGAGGAAAGGGCGCCAGGGATACTATCGACAAGGATCCTGTCAGCTCCGCTAAAGCCCTTCTGTACAAGGGCGGAAAACCCGCCCACAAAATCCACCCCCAGTTCAACGGCGGCCTGGTCCAGAGTTTGGGCGTAGGGGCGGTAATCGGTTTCCCCGGAGGAAGCGGCCACCAGGGCGATGGGACTAACGGCCAGGCGTTTGTTGATGATGGGGACACCGTACTCGGTTTCGATTTCCCGGCCAACGCTGACCAGCGAACCGGCAAGGCGGAACAGTTTTTCCCGAATCCGGCGGCGGGTCTCTTCCCCGGTGGAGGAGGCGCAGTCCAGAAGGGATATTCCCAGTGTAATGGCCCGGATATCCAGCCTGTAGCGCATGAACATGTCTACCGTTTCTTTTATTTCAAAGGGCGTAAACAGCATAATTTCACCTTTTGCCGGCAGCGGTTAGATTCGGTGCATGGCACTAAAGACTTTTTCGTGCATCAGGCTGATGGAGACTCCCATCGTTTCCCCCAACCGGCACAGATCCTTTTTCACGGTCTCCAGGGCGGACACGGAAGCGGAAAGGTTCACCATCATCATCATGACAAAGTTTCCCGAAAGGATAGTCTGGCTGATATCCTCGATATTGATGTTACGCTCCGCGAGAAACGCGGAAACCCGGGCAATTATTCCTACCCTGTCGCTGCCCACTACCGTAATAATCGCGTTCATAATCTAGCCATCCCCCGGCTCCTCCTCAATTTTATGTTCATTCAAAAACAGGTCTAACACGGTGAGAAACATAATAACTACCATTGGCCCCAGGATAAGGCCGTTAAAACCGTAGGCGCTTACCCCCCCAAGGATGGCGAAAAATATGATGAGGGGGTGGAGCTGTATGCGGTCTTTCAGGAACATGGGGCGCAGCACGTTGTCCAGAAGGGAGATAAAAAAGCCGCAGACAAGGAGAAACAGTACCCCCCCAAGCACATCGCCCGAGGCTATCCTGATAAGCCCCAGGGGCAGCCATACCAGGCCCCCCCCAATCATGGGGATAAAGACGGCGATAAACGTGATCATCGCCAGAATAAGGGCGCCTTTTATGCCAAAAATGGTAAAGATGATGTAGGCCATAAGCGCCTGAATAAGGGCCACCATGATATAGCCAAAGAAAAGGCTCCGGGTTATGTCCATGAACTTCCTTGTAATGGTTCCAAGGTACTCCCGGCGGATGGGGATGGAGTGCAACACCAGCCGGGAAAGATAGGGGCTGTCCGTATACAGGAAAAACAGCGTAAATACCAGCATTACCAGGCCCACAAAAAAGGAACCCAAATTCCGGGCCAGTCTGCTGCTGATGACAAAAAGCTGCTGCAGGCTGGAATTCACAAGTTCCATAAGCCATTTTTCAATGTCGGCCCCCGTGATCCGCACCTGTTCCTGGGACAGATCAAAAAGCAGGGCGGAGATCTTATCAAAAAATTCCCGCATCGCGCCGGGGCGCTCGTCAAAAATTTCCCGCAGGAACCGGGTTAAATCCATGATCTGCCGGGAAAATACGGAGGTAACAAAGGTTATGGGGATAAGGATGAGGATAAGGGTCCCCAGGGCAAACAGCACGGCCCACAGATTCTTCAGGAAGCGGCCGGAGGCTTTGGAAAAGTCAAGTTTACGGATAAGCCGGTGATGCAGGGGGCTTACCAGGACATACAGCAGCACGGACCAGAGCAGTACCGTAAAAAAGGGCGCAAAGAGCCGGCACACAAGGAGAAAGAAGACGACAAGGATGGCGGCAAAAACCAGGGTTTGTACCGGGGGCAGAGAAAACTTTCCGTTTTTTCCCGGGGCCCCGGCCTCCTGGTACTCCCCGTCCGCGGGGGCCGCGGAGTCGGCGTCCCGGACCGGCTGCCCGTGTTGTTCCTGTTGCTCTTGTTGTTCTTTGGAAAAATCGCTCATAAGCCGGCCAGTATCCGTTCCGCCTCTCCCGTGCCCGGGTAAGAGGGATTCCGCGCAAGAAGATCCTGCAGGTAGCGTTTGGCGTTTTCCGCCTCTCCCAAACTGGCGCAGGTCTTTCCCAATTCCAGGATCACCTCCCAATTGTCGGGGTTAAGGCGCAGAAGTTCCCGGTAGGTGTCCCGGGCCCTGTCCAGCTTTCCGGCCCCCACATAGGCCCTGGCCAGATTCAGGCGCACGGTAAGGTTATTGGGATCGGAGACCAGGGCCCTTTCGTAATGGGTAAAGCTGTCCTCCCAGAGTTCCTGTTTGGCGTAAACCGCCCCCAGGTTGTTGTTGACATCCACATTTGCGGGTTCAATCCGGTAGGCTTCCAGGAGGAATTTCAGAGCCTCGGCGGGAAGGTTATTTTCCAGGCAGAGACGGCCCAGATTGATCCGGGGTTTGACATATCCAGAGTCCAGCGCCGCGGCCCTGGTATAGGCGGCGATGGCCTTTGCCACATCCCCTGCCCCTTCCTGGGCCTGGCCCAGCGTGTAGGCGTATTGGGCGTTCCCGGGCACCTTGTTCACCGCCTCCTGGGCAAAGCGTACCGCCTCGGTGGTCTTGCCCAGCCCCAGTTTTACAATGGCCATGTTGTAGTTGGTAAGATCGTGGGCAGGATCGATGGCCAGGGCCCGGCTAAACAGGGACTCCGCGGCGGCAAAATCCCCCGCCCCGCTTTGAAGGGCCCCAAGTTCCCTAAGGGAGGCAACGTCGGCGGCGTTGTGGTTCAGGGCCGAACCAAAGGCGGCAACGGCCCCGGTAAAATCCCCCTTGGCGCCGAGGATCCGCCCGATCTCCCGGTAGGCGGTGGCATAGTCGCCCTTAATCTGTACCGCCCTGCGGTACGCGGTCAGCGCCTCATCCTGGCGGCCCAGGGCGCGGAGGGCCCCGCCCAGGTTGTACCAGGCGGTTTCATAATCCGGCTTAAGCCGCGTAACCGTTTCAAAGGCCTGGCGGGAAAAGGCGTACTGCTGGTTGGAGAAGTAGACCCGCCCCAGCTCGAAGGAGTAGATGTAATTTTCAGGCTCCAGCCGCACCGCCTCTTTAAGTTCCGCCCCGGCGGTGTCCAACTGGCGCAGGTCCCGGTATATCTTCCCCTGGGTATAATGGGGCAGCGCCACCCTGGGGTCCGCGTCAATGGCGGCTCTGGCTTCCCTTCTGGCCTGAACCAGCAGGGAATCCTGGACCGTCTTGTCCAGATCGGGGTTCCGGGCGAAGGCTTCGTACCAGGCTTCCGCCACTTCCGCCCGTTTTTGGGCCTCAAAGTGTTTTTCATCCGGCGGCAGCCGGGAATACGCGTCGGTAAAGGCGGCTTCCGCCTCCGTAAACTGGCCCCGCTCCAGGTGCTGCCGCCCCTGGGAGATCAGATCGTTGACCATGCGCATTTTCTGCTGTTTTTCCGCGGAAAGCCGGGCCAGTTCAGCTTCTTCTGCCCTGCGGCGTTCCGCTTCCGCCGCCGCCTGGGCCCGGCGCTCGGCTTCCGCCTCTTCCTGCCGCTGGCGTTCCAGTTCCGCAAGGCGCTGGCGTTCCTCCTCTTCCCGGCGCTGACGCTCCTGTTCGGCCTGGCGCTGGCGCTCCTGTTCAAGCCGCCGTTGACGTTCCTGCTCGGCCCGGCGCTCGGCTTCCGCCTCGTCCTGGCGGCGCTGTTCCTCAGCGGCCCGGCGTTGGGCCGCAACGCGGCTCTCCTCCAAAGCCGCGT
Source organism: Treponema sp. (assembly GCA_031258225.1). Classification (GTDB taxonomy): domain Bacteria; phylum Spirochaetota; class Spirochaetia; order Treponematales; family Breznakiellaceae; genus JAISFT01. Next base: position 9,346 of record JAIRND010000021.1, read on the forward strand.
TTTCCGCGGTCTTGCCCGCGGCCAGAGTCTGGGCCAGTTCCTGGGCAAGACGTTCCGCCGCTGCGGCCCGTTCCTCCACGGCAGCCCGCTCCGCCGCGGCCCGTTCAGCCGCGGCCCGCTCCGCGGCGGCGGCCTGTTCGGCGTTCCCGGCTTCGGCCTTTCGGGATTCCTGGACAGCCAGGTCCCGCAGTTCCCTGGCCTCATCATCATTCCCGTTTTTAATCAGGAGACCGTCCAAAAGGTCCAGGGCGCGGCGGTACTCACCTGTCTCAATGTACTCCCGTACCAGGGCAAGGGTATTTTGACGGGCGGCATCGGTTCCCCGGCCCCCGGCCCTTATCAGGAAAAAGACCCCCACTCCCAGCAGAATCAGCAGCCCAAGGGCGGCGCCAATGATGATCAACATCTTACGGTTCATACACTCGACTCCTATTCCAATTCAAATTCACCGTCATAGCCTAAAACTTCCTCGGTACCGGCGGAAGACCCCATTGTCTCCTCCGCGGCGGATTGCAGGGAAGCCGAAACTTCCCGCAAAAGGGCCTGCCGCCGTTCCTCCGCCTCCGCCGCCAGTTTGCGCTGCCGTTCAGCCTCCTCTTCCGCGAGGATACGCTGCCGTTCGGCCTCTTCCGCCGCGCGGACCCGCTGCCGCTCCGCCTCCTCTTCCGCAAGGATACGGCGGCGTTCCGCGGCGGCGAATTCCCCCCGGATCAGGGCGCAGAGCTGCTCAATCCTGGACCGCTGGGGCGAACGGGGTTCCAGGGTCAGGTAAAGGTCGTAATCCGGCAGAGCCTCCGCCAGTTCCCCCTTTTTTATCCGCAGATTCCCCCGGTTCAGGTAGGCCGGCGCGTAGGCGGGGTCCAGCGCAATGGCCTGGGTATAAAATTCTTCGGCGTATTCATCGTTTTCAAGGCGGAAATAGATGTTCCCCAGGTTAAAAGCCACCCGCGCCGCCTCATTTCCCGCGCGGGGAAGTATCTTCCGGTACACGGCAATGGCGTCATCCGCCCGGTTCAACTGCTGGTAGATGATTCCCAGGTACAGGGAAGCCGTTACATGGGCGGGATCCTGGACAAGCACCCCCTCCAGTACGCCCAGGGCTTCCTGAGGCTTATTTGCCATAAAAAGTTCTTCCCCACGCTCAAACGCGCTCTCCTGGGCCGCGGCCCCGCCCTGGAGGGCTACGAGCGCGCAAAGCCCCCACAAGACCCTGTTCACACCCTGCTCCTTCTCCCCTTTATCGGTATTAGTATCGGTTTAGAAGAAAAAAGTACTTAACCTTCGTCTAAAATAACCAATAATCTAGTATACACGCGCGGTAACATGAATTGGTCTCAGGCTAACCAAGTTTTAAGATTGGCTCAAGCATCAAACGTAAGGTGGAACGGTAGATATGAGTAGGGTTATGGGGTTAATCATCGTCCTGGCGGTAGGCCTTGGTTTTCTCCTTGCCTTCATACTCAAGAGTATCCTGTCCCCCCGGCGGGTGGAAGTTCTGGGAACCCTTATTAAACAGGGAAAAACCGGGCTTGCCATCAGTTCGGCAAAACGGCTTATCGCCCGGAATTCAAAAAACGCCGAGGCTCATTACTACCTGGGCCTGGCCTACCACGCGGAAAAGAAAGAGGAAGACGCTTACCGGGAATTCAAGATCCTCAACCAGTTGAGTATTCAGGGAAAGATGATCCCCGAACAGGACTACCGCCGGACCCTGGCCCAACTGTACGCCGTCCACGGGGAGATTGACGAAGCCCTAAAGGAGTACCTGCTCCTTATCAAACTGTCCCCCAAGCAGGGGGATTTTTATTACCAGGCCGGAAAGCTCTTCGCGGAACGGGGCAAGGGGGATACCGCCAGGGAGTACCTGCAAAAGGCCGCGGAACTGTCCCCCAAGAACGGAGATATCTATTACGAACTGGGGCTTCTGTGCTACAGGGAAAAAAGGGCCCCGGAAGCAAAGGCTTCCCTGGAACGGGCCCTGCGTTTACAAAAAGCGGAGGCCCAAAGCCGTACCTGGTTCTACCTGGGAAAACTCCAAAAAGATGTGAAGGATTACGACGGGGCCAGGGAGGCCTTTGAGAGGGCCGCCAGAGACCCGGAATTCCGCGTAAAAGCCCTGGTGGAGCGGGGGGGCTGTTTTATGGCCCAAAATGATGTTGACCGCGCCCTGCAGGACCTTGAAAAAGCCGCGGCCGCAATTAAAGATGAAAGTAGTAACGACAGCCTTTTTGCCCGCTATTTCCTGGGGCTGTGTTACGAAAAACGGCGGGAGATCGACAAGGCGCTGGTTCAATGGGAACAGGTATATGCCCAGAAAAAAGGCTTCAAAGATGTAGGGGAAAAACTTTCCCAGTACCGGGAATTCAAGTCCGGCGGAAAAGCCGGCAAGGCGGAAAAGCAGCGGGGGGATGACATGAAAAATTACGTTACCGCCAGCAATGCCGATTTTGTGGAACTGTGCAGGGTTATCGTCAAAGAGGCCATGAATCTTCAGGTAGAGAGCGCCAAAGGCATCTATGACGGCAGTGAGGTTCTGGCTATAGAGGCGGACAGCGCCAAATTCTCCCGCAAGATACCCCACCTGATCCGTTTTTACCGGGGCAACGATCCGGTGGACGAGGGGGAGATCCGTTCCATTCTGGACGATGCCAAAGAACAGAACATCCCCAAGGCGGTCGTCATTGCCAGCGCGGGGTTTTCCCCCGCGGCCGCGGCCTTTGCCGATTCCCGGTCCGTGGAACTGGTGGGCAAAGATAAACTCCGGACCATGCTCCGGAAGGCGGTCCGATAGCCCCATGCCCCCAGCGCCCAGGTTCCGGCCATGAAAATACTCTGTATTTCCGATCAGATCGATCCCCTGGTATATACGAATAACATCAAGGAACGCTTTGGCGATGTAGATTTGGTGTTAAGCGCCGGGGACCTTCCCATGGACTACCTGGACTTTATCGTTTCCAGCCTGAACAAACCGCTGTTCTTCGTATTCGGGAATCACAATCTTGATGTACTGTCCTACTACACCGGCGCGGCCCAGGTCAACTACGCGGAAGAGAAATCCTACCAGGGTTCCGGGGCCATTCACACAGGTTCCAGAATCGTCCGCCACGAGGGGCTTATTATCGCGGGCCTGGGCGGTTCCATGCGTTACAACCGGGGCGATAACCAGTTTACCGAATCCCAGATGATGAGGAAGATCGTTAAACTTATTCCGGGCCTCCTCTTTAACCGTATTTTCCGGGGCCGTTACGTGGATATTCTCTTGACCCATGCAAGCCCCAGGGGAATCCACGACAGGGAAGACCGCTGTCATCTTGGGTTTAAGGCCTTTTTGTGGTTCATGCGGACATTTAAACCCAAGTACCTTATCCACGGGCACATCCATTTGTACAGTTTGTCCGATGTACGATTAACAAATTACGGGGAAACCCAGGTAATTAACGCGTTCAGCCACTATGTTATTGATACCAACGATACGGCAGGGCCTGCCGTACCGCCGGTATCCAGAAGGGTAACACAGGGGCGGAACGATCAAGGAACAGGAGTTTGAATAAAGTGGAAACCAATATCTATAACGTCCAGGCTATCGACGATTTTAATACCGCAAGGAACCGGGCCCTTGTTTCCCGGATCCAGCATTTTATGAACACGGACCGGGACAGGCTTCTTTCGTTTCACGATGTAAAAGAGATACTGAAACCAAAGAACGAAGTGTACCGGGGCATGCAGATTGTACCGCTCAAGCTGATCGTGGGCAGCGAGGGCCGTTACCGTGATTTCAACAAAGCCTTTCTGCCCCGGCGCAACCACCTGCGGGACCGCTGGACCAGAGTGGACAAGGCCCACCTGGAAAACATTACCCTGCCGCCCATTCAACTTTACGAAATTGGCGGAGTCTACTTTGTCCGGGACGGGAACCACCGGGTCTCGGTAGCCAGAACCCAGGGGGTTGAGCAGATCGACGCGGAAGTAACCAGTCTTTCCAGCGAAATAACTATCACCCCCCAAATGACCACCGAAGAGCTGACAACCGCGCTGATCGAATACGAAAAAGGCATTTTCTACGAGAAAACCGGTTTTGGTGAACTGACAGGATTCTACGATTTGAACTTTACCATGCCCGGACGTTACGACGTGATCTACAACCACATCCTGGTACACAAATACTACCTTAACGAGGGGAAGGAGGAGGAAATTCCCTTTCCCGATGCCCTGATCTCCTGGTACCACAACGTGTACCAGCCCATTGCCCAGATAATCCGGGAACAGTGGATAAACCTGAACTTTCCCGGCATAAGCACCAGCGATCTGTACGTTTGGATTGTGAAGCACTGGGATTTTCTTAAAAAGAAATACGGGGGCTATTCGCTGCGGGAGGCTGCCCTTGATTTTTCGACAAAATACGGCCAGAACCGGAACGGTCTTTTCCGTTTCATGGCGCTTCTGGCCGGACATATCGGCAGACTCTTCCAGAAATAGGGATGCGGTACCTGAGCAGCAGGGGAAAACCCCTTGTCGAACCGCCCTTTCACCGTTTCTTTGAGTTTATCGATCCGGGGGCGGACCGTTTCGATGTCCTTAAATCCCTGCTCCCGGAAATGGGTCTTAACTACCTGGTCCTGCCCGTGGCGGGAAACCGGCACATCCTTATCTTCCCCTCCCCCGCGGCCAACCCCCTGCAGGGCTACCGGGCCGCGATGGTACTGGCGGCCCACTATGACCGGGTACCGGGAAGCCCCGGGGCCAACGACAACAGCGCCGCCGTTTTTCTGCTGCTCAGAGTCGCGCAAAAATTAAAGGGCCGCGGCGTTATCCCCTGGCTCGTCATCCTGACGGACAAAGAAGAACTGCGGCAGGGCCAGGGGATTCGGGAACAGGGTTCCTATTCACTGGGGGAAGCCCTGCGCCGGGTAGGACTGAGGGAGGCGCAGGTCTTTATTTTTGACGCCTGCGGAACCGGGGATACCCTGGTTATCTCCACCGTCGCGGATACCCTGTTGCGAAACGAAGGGGGAGTGGGGGCCGGCCACACGCGCCTTGTCATACGGAGCCTCCGGGAACGGGCCCTCCGGGCCGCCAGGGACCTCGGCATGAACCGGGTAGTCCTGCTCCCCACTCCCTTTTCCGATGACGCGGGCTTCCTGCGGGCGGGGATCAGCGCCCAGATCATCACCGTCCTCCCCCAGGCGGAAGCCTCCGCCTTTGCCTCCCTGGTACGCTCGCGGCCGGAATTCTCAGGCGCGCTTATCAGCCGGGAGCTGGCGCGGGAAGCCGAAACCGCGCTGATCCCCAAAACCTGGCGCCGACTTAACACCGGCAGCGATACCCACCACAAACTTAGCCCCGAACACTTCGACATGGTGATCCGCTTTGCCGAAGAACTCTGTAAAGGGTAAGCCCTGATGTAAGCCCTGACCGGGGCAGTTTCTTAAAAAAATCCCTCATGTTAATGTTTCAGCAGCCGATAAATCAATAAGGGTCCGTGTCCTTACACCGGGGAGAGGGGCCGATTCGCTTTAGCCCACGGAGGGGATTATTTTGGCCTACGCAAACCAGTTGTCCGCGTACCGGGAAACCAGGGTAAAAACGGCAAGCCAGGGGCAGCTTGTAATTATGCTCTACGATGAGATAGTCAAACAGTTGGACCGCGGCCTTGAGCTTCTTGCCCTGAACAATGGGGAGAAGAAGGACCCCGGACGGATTGAAAAGATAAACAAGGCGGTTCTCAAGGCCCAGGAGATCATCACCGAACTTATGGTGTCCCTTAACTTTGAACAGGGCGGGGATATCGCCAAAAACCTCTTTGCCCTTTATACCTGGTTCAACCAGGAACTGCTGGAGGCCAATGTCAAGCAGGACCTCAGGCGAATTACCGTGGTCCGCAACATGGCAAACGAGCTGCGGAGCGCCTGGGCCCAAATTGCCGCGAAAAACCCCGTAGAAACGGCAAACCGTCCGGCAATGGGCGTTAATATCGCCGGTTAACCCGGGGGAAAGTCATGGCCCAAACACCGAACACCGGACTTGACCGGGAAGAACTAAACCAACGGATAGCCATTCTGCGCCGTTTTCGGACGCTTCTGGTGGAACAACGGGACCGGTTCCGTGCCTACCTGGAAGAACTGGACCAACAGAAGGATGTGATCGAAACCGGCAGCGCCGAAGAACTTATCGCCCATGTGGCGATGGAAGAAAAAATCGTGGCGGACATCTTCGCCATCCAAAAAGTCATTGTGCCCCTGGACACGATGTACCACAGCGCCCCGGACAGTTCCGGTGCTGAAGCCGAGGTACAGGGCCTTAAAAGCGCGTTGGATAACCTGAAAAAAGAGGCGGTAATCCGCTCCAACCGGAACAAGGACATTCTTTCCCGGCGCATGATGGAAATTCGGGAAGAAATAAAATCCCTGCGGGCCAATCCGCGCCGTCCCGGCGGAAACTACGCCCCCCTCACCCGCCCCGGCGGCCCCAGCCTGGTGGATATTACGGGCTGACAGGCCGATTGAATGTTTTGTGATTTATTGATGTATATAAAAATCCCGCGCTTGTTCAGGGAAATATTTTAAACCTTGGATTGTACATATCATTTTTCCCACAATTGATCGCGGGACCTATCGTAAGATACCATGACATAAACGA
>JAIRND010000049.1 GCA_031258225.1 Treponema sp.
AGTAGAAAATCATAGATACGCAGGGTAATATTCCTCCATGGAAGTATACCGGATCGAACAACTTATCGTGGGGGCCAATGCTACCAACTGCTGGATAGTCGTCTATCAGCCTGTTGCGCGTGTAGGTTTTTGCCCCACGTTGTGCCGCAAAAACCACGATAAATGGGCTGCTTACGGCAACGGGTCGGCCACGGATAGTTCCCGCCTCTGCGCCCTTATCGATCCGGGGGCGGAACCGGATCGTATTATAGCACAGCTTACGATGTTGGCCCTGAGACCCAGCCATATTCTGTTGACCCACGGCCACTTTGACCATATCCTTGCCCTGCCGGACCTGCACAGCGTCTACCCGGAAGCGTCCATCGCCATCCACCGGGACGATATGCCCTACCTGGGGCCGAATCCTCCGCGCCTGCGCGGCCACAACCTTGGTATTGACAGGGCCCTGCCGTGGGAGGGTATACGGGAACTGGAGGACGAAGACCGTATCGGTCCGTTCAGGGTCCTTAGCACACCCGGACACACGCCGGGTTCTGTGGTGTTCCTGCTGGAAGAACAGCGGATCATGTTCAGCGGGGATACCCTGTTCAAGGGGGACTGCGGCCGCGTGGACCTTCCCGGCGGAGACCAGGGAAAAATTGAGCAAAGCCTAACGCGGCTCCTGGCCCTGGACGGGGATATTCATGTTCTGCCCGGCCACGGGGCATCCACGACCATTGCCGCGGAACGGGACAGCCTGTCGCGATTGTAGGTCGCGCTTGTAGGTTTTTGCTCCACGTTGCGGTGAAACACTATTCAAACTGGGTTTTTAGGTTTGATACCCTCCTAACCTTAACCCCTATCGTGAACCGTTACAGGGGTAGAGATGGTTAAGGTCAGGACAAGGCACGTATCAAACTGAACTACTCACAGTTTGAATAGTGCGTATTAGTGAACCTCGAAACTCGTTGAGGCGATGACGCCTTCCGAATCTTCCACCGTTACGGTGTGGTTTCCCCGCCGGAGGGGGAGCAGGAACAGGCCGGCGTAGTTAAGCCGGCCCTGAAGTTCGCCGTTAAGGTAAACCGCCGCCTCGTCCCCAAAGCCCACCGTTTCAAGGCGCAGGGCCTGGGCCTCCGGCGGGAGGCTGGGATCGCGGTAAAAAACCGCCCCCGTCTGGGGGAAGCGGATAACCCCCCGCGCCGAATTCCCGTATCCACCGGAATTCGGCGTTGATTCGTCCGGGGAGGCGAAGGTTCCCCAGGCCAAGCGGCTGCTCAGCCAGGCGCGGTACTCCGGCGGATATGCCGGCGGGGCCCCGGCATGCCAGGTACAGGTGCCGCTGACATGGCCGGGCAAGAACCACTCCCTGAGCGTTCCGGGGCAGTTTGGCCCGGCGGCCATGCCGGACAGGGAACAGATCTCCACCTCAAGGGTAGATTCTACCCCCGGGGCGGGCCCGCCGGACGCGGACCCCGCAGAGGATTGAACCGGTGTCCCGCCCGTCTGTTCCAGCGCCCGCAGCAGGGTGGAGGCAATCCGGGCGGGGATGGAACTTCCGGTGCTGCCCACGACGGTTTCCCCCGAAAAGTTTCCCATCCACACCCCCACGGTGTAGCGACGGCTTGCCCCCAGGGCCCAGATATGCTGAAACTGGTTGGCGGTACCCGTTTTGAACATGGAGGGAAACCCGGTTCGCAATGCCGGGGCCGGGCCAAACCCGATAAAACGGCTTGCGGAATCCGCGAGTATGTCCGATACGATCCAGGCCGCGTAGGAAGACATGGGCCCGTCCTCCACGGCTGGCGTGGTTTCCACGAAACACGGCTGGATCGGGGAACCGCCGCGGGGAAAGGCCGAAAAAGCCCGGACCAGTTCTTCAAGGCTTACCTCGGCATTGCCCAGGGCCAGCCCCGTACCGTGGGTGCCCATCCGGGAGGCCACCGAGTCAAAGCCAAAGGCCGCCAGGTACTCCTCAAACGCCTGAACCCCCAGGCGTTCCAGCAGGTAAACCGCGGGAATGTTGAGAGAAGAGGCCAGGGCCAGACGGAGTCTGACGGGACCGTTAAAACGGCGATCAAAGTTTGAGGGTATATAGGCCTCGCTGCCGCCGAACACGGTGGGTATGTCGGGGAGTATGTCCGCGGGACTAAAGCCCCTGTCCAGGGCCATCGCGTAGAGGAAGGGTTTAAGGCAGGAGCCGGGCTGGTTGAAGACCCGTACCCCGTCTATCTTCCCCGACAGTTCATCGTCAAACCAGGAGGCGGAACCCACGTAGACCCGCACCGCCCCGGTATCGTTTTCAATGGCCAGAATCGCCCCGTTCCTCACCCGGTTAGCGTCAAGAAACGTCAACTCCGTGGTCAGCAGGTCTTCGGCGTAGCGTTGCAGTTCCAGATCGAGGGTGGTGGTCAGGAAACGGGCGCCGGGAAACAGAGCGGCGGCCCGTTCGGAAAAATGGGGGGCCTGGAAGGGCGTTTTCTGTTCTGTCTGGAAATCCGGCGACGCTTCGGCGGCGGCCGTCCGCAGAAGGCCGGGGCCGATGCCCAGGCCGCAGCGCGTGGAAAGGGCCGCGGCGGCCTCTACCGCCGCTTCGGGGTTGAACGCGGGATCGTAGTAGCCTGGCCGGCGGGGAACCGCCGCCAAAAGGAGGGCGCGGGTGTCGTCCAGTTCCCGGACGGAACGGCCAAAGCGGGCACGGCTCATGGCGGGGAGTCCTTCGATATTGCTGCCAAAGGGGATGCCGTTAAACCAGAGTTCGAGAATCTCGTTTTTTGAAAGCCGGGCTTCCAGCCGCAGCGCATCCCAGGCCTCGCGGATCTTTCCCCCAAGCCCCCGGTCATGGGGGCGCATCAGCCTGGCAAGCTGCATGGTAATGGTGGAGGCCCCGGAAATGACGCGCCGGGCCCGGAGGTTACGGAAGACGCTTCCCGCCACCGAAATAAGGTCCACCCCCGGATGAATATAAAAACGCCGGTCTTCGGCGCGGATAAATATCCGCCGCGCCCCGGCGGGTATTTCGTCCAGGGGGGCCCATTCCCGCTTGACGCCGTCCCCGGCGGGAAAGACCCGCAGCACCGCGCCGTTCCGGTCGCGCAGAACCAGGCCGTAGGAACGCTCCCGGTAGTTTTCCAGTTCAGGATAGGGGCTAAACCGGAGCGGCACATAGAGCGCGGCCAGAAACCCGGCGCTCAGAAACAGCAGGCGGCGTATCTTCGCGAAAGAGGGCCGCGGCCTTGGGCGGCCTTTTCGCGCGGTTTTAATCACGTATCTGCACCAACTCCCCGGCGGCGCGGCCAAATATTTCCGGTTCATACATACATTCCGCGCTGGCCGGGGGAGTGGGGTAGACGCCGGGCATTACCGCCCGGAACCGGAACTCCACCTCCCGTTTGCCCGCGGGGAAAAAATCCCAATGGAAGCGGATTTCATCGTCCATGACAAAGCGAAGGGGTTCCGCCCTCCGGTAATCGTACCAGAGTTCCTGTTCGGCCTCCGGCTCCGCGGCCGGGGGTACGGTGGAACTGGTTACAAAAACCGCGTCCACAATTTCCGCGCCGGAAGGAACGGGGGAACAGAGGGCAAGGAAGGTACGGTCACGGGAACTAGATACCGTTATCCGCCGGGTGTAGGTTTCCCCCGGAACCAGAATACTTTCCACCGGCACGCCCCCGGAATCAACGGTTTCGACAAACACCCCAATACCTTCGTCCCTTGGCTCGGCCAATTCGGCGGGAATACCGTAACGGAAGCCGGCGTTGTAGTAGAGCCGCCCTGTCCCGTTGTTCGCCGCTTCCCGCTCAATCCGCAGGGGAAGAAGCGCGGCCCGCTCCAGTGTATCAAGGGGAGATTCCGAGAGGCCCTTTGAAACGGAGACCGGCGTCCCGCCGTAGGACGCGAACTCCGCGTCCAGCAGGGGCCTGGCGTCAATCGTAACCCTGGCTTTAAGGGAGGCCCCGGCCTTCCAGTCCGCCGCTTCGGAATCGGCCAGCCGGCCCATAGCCAGCACCGCCCAGAAGGACGACGCGGTATTGCCCCATATGCCGTTTCGCTGCCGTTCAATAAGGGACGAGGCAAGCCGGCTGCTCATATCATCACCGGAACGCAGGGCATGAAAGAGCATCAGCGCCAGGGCGTAGCGGTCCACGTCATAGCCCCAGAAATTCCCCCGCCGCTCGTAGGTATCGGTAAGGTCAAGGGTCCGGGTTCCGGGGCGGATGAAGGACCGTACCCGTTCCAAAACCCCGGCGGCAAGGTCCCCCATCCCCAATTCCAGCGCGGCCAGGCCCGCGAAACTCAGGCCGGAAATGCCCAACTCATCCCCTCCCTTGAGGAAGGCGCTAATTTCGGACCCTATCCGCTCGCCACTCATGGCCCGGACCCACAGGGAATACCCCTTTAGGAAAGGATCGCCCTGAAAAATCCGGTCTCCGGCGCCGGCGATGAACGCAAGGGCCTTGTAACTATCGAGAGCCGGGGGAATGGCGAAACCCCTGGACTTCGCCAGCGCCGCGATGTGGATCACCCGCAGGGTAACTAACACATGGCCCTGCCGGCCATTGGGCCAATAGGGCCAGGAACCATTGGCAAGCTGCAGTTTGGCAAGACTCTCAAGTTCTTTTTTTATTTCTTCCGCCGGATTTTCCACCGGACTTTCAAGATCAAAGGCCCCCAGATGATCCCCAAAGGCCAGAAGGGGCAGAAGCCGGGCGGTGCGCTGTTCAAGGCAGCCGTAGGGGTAACTGAGCAGATAGCCCAGCGCCTCTTTGAGCATGGCAAGCCGGGACACCGAAAGGCTGACCGAAATATTTCCGGTTCCTTCGGGTATGAATTGCGGCAAAACCAGCCCCTCCTCCACAAAGGTATCCCTGGTTCCCAGATTACCGATGGTCGTTACCGTCTCGTACACCACCGGCCTGTCTACCAGAATGTCCCGGAGTATCCGTTCATTGACCTTGGGAGACCGCAGCGTAAATTCCAAATGCCCGGTTCCGGACCCCAGCGCCGCCACCTTAAAACGGACTTCCTCGGTCTTTCCCGCCGGTATGGTAAGGGTCCGCTCCGCGGGTCCGTCCACCTCAAGAACCGTATCCCCCGCGTTATCCCGTTCATCCTGAAGCACGGCCAGGGAAACCGTTGCCTCGGCGCTTTCTTTTTCAAGGTTGGTCACCACAAGGGAGACCGTACCCGTGTCCCGCCAGCGCAGTTTCCTGGGCAGGGCGGCTGTGGCCGTCATGGGGGCGCTTACGCGCAGGTCCTGTTCGGCAATACCAAAATCGTGGAGCCCCACGGCTACCGCGGTACACCGGTAGGTGGTAAGCGAGTCCGGAAGTTTGAACCGCACCGTTGCCGTGCCGTCATGACCGGTTACAAGGTAGGGTTCAAAAATCGCCGTGGGCCTAAAGTCCTTGCGCTCGTCCAGCTTGCTGGAACCGGCTTCGTCATCCCCGCCCTGGAGATCGGCCAGGCTGTAGGTTACCGGATCGATAAGGAGGGAACGGCTGTCCGCGCCCCTTACCCCCAGGGGGAAATTCTGGGGATTGTAAAAATAGGCAATGGGGTCCGGTACGTGGTAATCAATAAGGTCCAGCACCCCCCGGTCCACAGCCATAAAGGTCAGCTCAGTTCCCGGCGCGGGCTTCCCGTCAAGGCTTACCTTAACCGTTACCTCCGCCTCGTCGGCGGGACCGTACACCCCCTTTACCGGCTCAATTTCCACCTGGTAGTGGCGGCTCTCGTGGTCCACGTAGATGGGCGTAAGGCCGAATATCCCCTTGGGCTTGTCCAGGTCCGGCTCATAATAACTGTTGTCCGGCGGGCCGGAACGCACCGTGTAGGACGAAAGGACGGCGTAGACAATGGGGACGTAGGATTCCTCAATGGGAATGTCGATGGTCAGGGCAGAACCTTCAAGTTCAACGATCCTCTCCGAGAATATCCCCTCCCGTTCCAGCGTAAGAAGGTAGGTCCCCCTGGGCAGCGGCGAGCGGACCAGAACCCTGGCGGTGTCTCCCGGGGCATAGCTTGGCCGGTCCGTGGAAAGGCCGATGCTGTCCACGTTATCGGAACCCCAGCGTACCCAGCCGGAACCGCTCACGTAAAACGTAAAAGAGGTAAACGTAAGCCGCCCCTTTTGATCGCGGCTCCGCAGGCGGCATTCCCACTGGCCGCTCGTTTCGGGGGTAAAATTTACGACTCCGCGGATAACGTCTTCTTCCCCCCACGCGGAATTATCCGGACTAATAGTCCGCGTTTCCTCGACCTCCTCCACCCTGTGCCAGATCAGGTTCACGCGGCCATCAATCCCCGCCTGCCTGGCCTGTTTCCATTCGTAGCGGACAAGCTGAACCTCAAGTTCGTCCAGATCGGGATGACGCCACGCCGCGCCATCGGGACTTACCAGGGCCCAGCTTAGGGCCGCCGGTTCCCCGGATGAAAGAAAGTAAGCCGGACGGGTTACAGCGTCAAACAATTCCCCCCCGCCGGCGGAGGCGGCGTCTTCCACGGCCCCCGAATCGAGGCGGGCGGCAATATAAAACGAGGCGGGATGGACCAGAGCCGCCGCGCTGACGGAGATTTCCTGGCGGGCGGCGTCCTGCATCGACGCTTCAAGACGGTAATGGTACGCGACACCTTCGTCCCTCCTGTTACTCAGTTCCTGGCTAATCGCGGCCGTCCCGTCCGACCCCAGGACACCCTGACCGTTACCCAGATAGCTCCGCCCGTACGAAAGGCGCCCCCCAAAATTCCAGTTATCCCACACCCCGCCGGGATTAAATCCGGTGGCTTCCTGAGTTAAGTACCAGGTATAGGGCGCGGAAGACAGGGCGCCCCCGGCAAGGTACGAGGCCGCCAGGGTCCCGCTCAGGCGGTCCCCCTGGTAGTAGGGAATGTCGGGAATGGTAAGGGAAGCCTCAAAACGGAGCCGCTCAAAGTTGGCTACCGTAAAGGAGATGATCCGCTGTTCCGGCCCGGTTCTGCGGTAACGGATCTGGTATTGGCCCGGATCAAGGTTTGCCGGCAGCGTAAAGGAGCCGTAACTGCCGCCATTGGCCGTGGTGGTTCCCGTGATATGGGCAATGGCCGCCGCCTGAAAAACGCCGGTACTCACCTCGACAACATAGGGCCCCTGGTAAGCCTCAAACCGCCCCCGGTTAAGGTTCCGGTCTATACCCCGGAAGGTAACGGTTTCCCCGGGCCGGTAGAGTCCCCGGTCGGTAAACAAAAAAATAAGGGGCCGCTGCCGTTCCGCGGCAAAGGGACTCACCGCGGCCCCGACATCGAACCGCCACATGTTATGGCTGTCGTTGGGTATGAACTCAACCTGATCGCCGCCGGCCTGGGCGCCGCCTCCCTCAGTTACGCGGATACGGAAGCCCTTGTCCGGCATGTCATTACCCCTGGGAAGCACGGGGTTGGTAAAACGGGAGACAAAATCCCCATCGGGAAAATCAAAAACCGCCAGACCCTGCGGACCCGTGGTTCCGCGGACAAGGGGGGAACTTCCCTCCAACAGTTCCACCCCGGCGTCCGCCACGGCTTCCCCGGTGGAAAGCCTTGTAACCCACACCAAGACCCGGTTGTACCCGTAGCGCAGCGTAAGACCAAGGTCCGTTACCTGCACGGTCAGCCAGGAATCCCCGGAGTTGATACGGCGGTCCTCCTGGGAAGACACGGTTTCGTACTGCCAGCGCATGGCAACCGTGCCCTTGCCGCCAGGTCCAAGGAACGGGGACAGATCCTCCATAAAAAACCGCTTGGAATTCCTCGGCAGGGCCGCCACGTCAAAAGCCTCAAGGCTGTCCTGGGAAATCCGCTCGTAGGGCCCGGCGGCGGCGGCGCTGCGCGTCTTAATGGAAACGGGGTTTTGCGCCTCCCAGACAATGCCGGGCGGAAAGGATGCCTCCAACATTCTGGAACCCTGATTGTGGATGTACACGTAACTGTTGGCCTCTCCCACGCTGGCCTGAACCGTTTGGGGATTCTCCAGGGCGCGGCCCCACCGGTCGGTAAGGCCGGCGGCGATTGTTACGGCGTAGGTTTTTTGATACTCCAGGGGCAGGTTGTTCAGGATCACCATGGAATCAAAAATTTTGACGTTTTCCTTTGCCAGCGCCGGAAGTCCCGCTATCGAAAAGTACCGTTCAACCCCCTCATCTCCCACCGTCTGGCTAAAATCCAGGATAATCGGTATCGTGGCCCCTTCCTCCCTGTGGGGCGAGGAATACGAACGGACCGAAACCCTCGAGAACCTAAAGGGCTTGAGCGTGTGGTAGCTGTAGGAAGTTGCTTTTTTCGCGCCCTGCCAGCCCGGTTCCGAGCGGGCCCCGGCCCGCAGCGTTACGGTAACATCCGTATCCAGGGGCAAAGGCTTATCCACGGTAAGAAGCACCCCCTGTTCCGGGCGGTAACGTTTCTCGTCAATTTCCGGCAGCCGGTCCAGACTAAAAGAATACGTCTGCCCCCCGGCGCGGACCTCCAGCCATTTGGCGATCTCGGCAAGGTTCACCGGATACGAAAAGATAAGCCTTAACACCCCGGCGTCTTCCGGCTCAACATTATAGGTACCGGTATAATCGCTTGCCCCAATGCGCCAACTCAGGACGGAAAGGTCCTCAGTCTCAAAGCTGAAACTCCGTTCCCCCTTAAGTTCCTTCCCCCCCAGGGACCTGATACGATTTGAAACCGTGATGGTGTAGCGGTGCTGGGGAATTATCTCCTCATCGCTCTCAAAAGACAGCAGCCGTGAACCGTACCAGCGGTACACCCCCTCCAGGGGCGGATCGATGGTAAAAGGCCCCTCCCGGACAGGCTCCCCCAACTGCGCCAGCGGAACCACGGGCTGGGAAAAAACCACGTAGATGCTGGGGTTCTTTATCTCCTGGGGAAGTACACCCCTGGGACCATAATCGGCCACGACAAAGGGCTCATCAGTTTCCTGGATCAGGGCCGCGGCCCCTTCCCCCTGGGGCATGGCGTTGTAGTAGGCAATACGATACGCGCTCAGGTCCATCATGGGCCTGGTGTTCCCCGCGTGGAAAGCGGAACCGGAAGTCTGCGACCAGCTTGCCTCATCACCCATACGGGAACACGAACAAACAACAAAAACAGTCAATAGGATGGATAAGGGCAATAGCCCGAAAAAAATACGATAGTGGCAACGCATACCGGCCCCCAATTCTTTAGAGTTCACTGTAACAATAGCAAAGATTCCGGGGGGATATAAAGCTGTTCCGCGGTATGATAATTTTAAATATTTACTGTACTTCCACCATAGTTCATGCCCCTCTTCCGGCCTCCGGGCGGCGGCGTTACTAAAGAGCAGCGCCCTCTCAAAAGGTTCTTCGGAAGAACCCAGGGGCCTGATCCGCACCAGATTAACGCCGGCATTAACACCGGTATTAACGCCTGCCCCCCGGTCTTCACCGGGGAACACCGGCACAAAGTCGTGGGCCCGGATACCCACATGGGTGATACCGTCTCCCACCGGGACGGCGGTCCGCAGCGTCAGCCCCCAGTCAAGGGCGGCGATTTCCCGCTCCCCAAGCCGCCTTGCCGGGGAGATATTCTTGCAGCCCGTCAGCCGGGCCACCGCCGCCAGGCCGGGGTTACGGAACAGTTCCTTCGCCGGCCCCTTCTTCAAGGTCCGGCCTCCATCCATAACCAGGAGTTCCCCGCAGAGTTTGAACACCTCATCCCGGCTGTGGGTAACAAGAATCGCGTCATTACGGTCCGCCAAAAGTTCCTGCATCCTAACCTGCATCTGTTCCCTCAGATTCGTGTCCAGGGCGGAAAAAGGCTCGTCCAACAGGATAGCCTCAGGCTCGCGGATCAGCATCCGGGCCAGAGCGGCCCGTTGCTGCTGCCCCCCGGAAAGCGCGGCGGGCCGCCGGTCCTCCAGCCCCGCCAGACCGAACTGCCTCACCCAGGCCAGGGCCTTCCGCGTTTTCCCCGACTTGTCCCGGCCGGAAAGCCCGGCCATGATATTTTCCAGTACCGTCATCCGGGGAAACAGGGCGTAGTTCTGAAACAGGTAGCCCACCCGCTTCCAGAGTAAAACTCCGGGAAAGCCGTTTGCGGATGGAAACCCTCACCGGTATCTCCTCTCCAGCGTGGTAACGTAGTTCATCAGGGCCACCACAACAAAGGACACCAGCAGAATAACCAGCACGTAGTTGTAGGCCTCGTCCATACTGCCCGCGGCCACTGCGGAATAAATTGCCAGGGGCAGGGTCCGGGTCTTTCCCGCGATGTTCCCGGCGATCATGGCGGTAGCGCCGAATTCCCCCAGACCCCGGACAAAGGCCAGAATCACCCCGGACACGACCCCCGGCACGGCGCTGGGCAGACTTACCTTGAAAAAGATTGCCCATTCGGACATGCCGAGCGTCCGGGCGGCGTAGATCAGGGTTGGGTCAACCTGTTCCAGCGCCCCACGGGCGGAACGGTACATCAAGGGGAACGAAATAACCACCGAGGCAAGCACCGTGGCGGACCAGGAAAAGGCGATTCTAAGGCCAAAGAAGTCCAGAAAAAATTTCCCCACCGGCCCTCTAACCCCAAAGATGTAGAGCAGAAAGAACCCCGCCACCGTCGGGGGCAGCACCAGGGGCAAGGTAAGTATACCGTCCAGCACCACCTTCCAGCCCCGGCGCCTCAGACGGACAACCAGACCCGCCGCCGCCAGACCCGCAAAAAAAGTTACCAGAATGGCGGCGGAAGCGGTTCGCAGGGAGATAAGGATCGGCGAACTATCCATCATGGGGCGGCGGCGAAACCGTATGCCGCGAACACCGCAAGACCCTGGGGGGAGGCCAGGAATTCGATAAAGAGCCCGGCCTCCTCCGGATGCGCCGACGCGGCCACCGGCGCCACCGGGTAGATCACCGGGCGGGCCAGACTGCCGGCGGGAACCTCAGCCAGAACCTCCACCTTGCCGCTGGAGACCGCGTCCGTGGCGTAGACCACCCCCACCTCCGCGCTGGCCTCGGCCACCCAGTTCAGCACCTCGGTAACATTGGTACCCAGACTGGCCTTGGCCCTTACCGCGTCCCAGGTCCCCAGACTGGTAAAAATTTCCTGGGCGTACTGCCCCGCCGGCACGCTGGCGGGATCCCCCAGGGCGATCACCGGAGCGGCGATAATGTCCTGAAACCCCGTTACCACGGTGGACACCCCAACAGATTTGATAAGGACAATCTTGTTTTCCAGCAGAGGCCGCACCGCGTCCCCCCGCACCAGACCCCCTTTGACCAGGTTATCCATCTGTGTCGTCGCCGCGGACATAAAAACATCCGCCTCCAGGCCCTGCTCAATCTGGGTTTGGAGCTTCCCGGAGCTGTCGTAGGTCCCCTCAACCGTGATCCACGGGTAAACGGCCTGGAATTGGGGGATAATCTCCCCTTCAAAGGCGTTCCGCAGACTTGCCGCCGCGGCAACCATGATAGTTACCGGGGCCCCCGTGTCCTGTGCCCCCTGCACCTCCGCCCTCCTCCCCCCGGCAAAAAGCGGGGTTCCGGCCAGGACAGATACAACCAAACCAATCGAAACACAACATACCATCCATTTTTTCATCGTTTCCTCCATGTTTTGTAGTTCCTTACAGGATTATGCAGAACAAGATACAACAAAACCAAACTAAAATCAATAGAACAAACCAAATCCAATTCCTTTTGGGCGCCCGTGCAACCCCTTACGCTGCTCAGGGCGTGCCGGGAACAGCGGCCGTTACTCCCACTTAACGCGAAACAACAAAAATTCGTAAAAAAGTCAAAATTCCCTTGACCAGACACCTGCCCGGTGCAATACTGATTATTGCATCGTGGCCCCCCCCCTGTACGTTGTAGTTTTTCCCATATAACCAGCCATACCTCGTACCATTCCACAGCTCCCCCCCGGCGTCATGATAGGCAGCCCATCAAAAGCCACCGGGCCGCCGTCCCGCGTGAATAGACCGGCTGGTGAATAGTTTTAATGCCTCAGCGGTTTTTAGCCGTGTGTAGTATTATTAGGGTTGTTTAGAAACTTCAGTTTCTGAACAACTTCCGCTAAAAAACAGTAATTTCGCAGCCTGAAAGGCGAGAAATTACAGGACTTGTGAGATAACCAATCGGGTTATCGAACAAGTCTATTGATACTTTGCGATTGTTAAACAATCTAAGAATAAAGGCAAAAATTAAATCCAGTCTGTTTGGTCTGGGTACCAAAATACTCACCATATTTGGATATGGAATGATTCTCTACATGCTTTATATCGCCCTGATAAACAATGAAATCACGCCGGGGGCTTTTGTGGCCGTGTTTTCTTCAATCGGGACCATGTTTAATATGGTGAACGAGGTTGTTTGCTGGCACATAGCCACGATAACAAACGACATAGGTTCTGTTGATAATTTTATTCAATTTTTGGAATATCCTGAAAAGAAAAAAGAAGATAACGTAATACCGAAAGAGTGTAACATACGATTTAATAATGTATCGTTTAAATACCCGAACTCAGGCCGCTTCGCGCTTGAAAACATCAACCTGGAAATAAACGCGGGGGAAACCGTTGCCATTGTGGGAGAAAACGGGTCAGGGAAATCAACGCTGGTAAAATTACTTATGAAATTATATGAACCAACGCGGGGAAGTATACTGTATGAAAG
>JAIRND010000059.1 GCA_031258225.1 Treponema sp.
CGGCCTGCCGCTCCCCAGATCAGCTTACGTTGTTTGTTCAACCGGCCCTTATACCCACGATAACCACCATCGTGGCCTGATACAACGATCAAGAAAAAAGCCCCCGCAAACAAAAGTAAACGCCGATGGTGCCTGGCACCCCGCGCCTACCCCGTCAGGGTACCTGGCACCGATTTTTCCGATTTTTAAGTTTTTTTCACAAAAATCGAAGCGCCACGCATGGCCGCGCCTATATAGAGGTGGAGGCAGTTATGACACAGTTCTTGATGTTTCTCCTGGGTATGGCGGCCCTGTTGCCCTCGTGCGGCGCCCTGGACGGGGCGGCGAGGGAGTACGACAGGCTTAGGAATGGGGACCTTGAGGGGGAGGAGTTGGTTGTGGCGCTGGAGGATTTTGAACTCCGCTATCCTGACCATCTCTACGCCAAGGTTGACCTGGGAACCTACTACCTCGCCACGGGGGAGGAGAGCCGGGCCAGGGATTATCTGCGCCGGGCGGAGTTAATCGCGGGGCGGGATCCGGTCCGGTGGAATTCACCGGACGGGGATGAGAACTACATTCCTATCATGTACGGGGCGCTGGGGCGTATCTGTCTTAATCGCGGGGAGTACGACCAGGCTCTGGACTACTCCGAACAGGCTATTGTGGCGGCGGGGGAAGACGCGGGGGCGTACCATTTTCTCAAGGGCCACATCCTTATTGCCCGGCAGGACTACGGGGAGGCGCTTGGGCTGTTCGACGAACTTTTCACGGACGGGGGGCCCGGTTCGACGGCGGGCACGGCGGAGGACATTCTGGCCTATCTGTTTCTGCTGGCCCAGGCGGAGCGCCCCGCCGAGGCCGCGGCGGTCCTGAACCGTTATTTCCAGACCGGCGCCTTCTTCCCAAGTCTGGGGACCTTTGCCGCTATGGTGTACCGCGCGGCTGGGGAGATGGAACGGGCGGCTTACGCGGTTTACCTGGAGCGGGAATACCACGCCGGGTACGGGGAAGGGGAGGAGGTGAACGCCGCCGAACTTCCGTCCCCACAGGAGAACTTTTTCGCCGGGGAGTACCTGACCATAAAAGAGGAGATACGCCGGGGCAGCCTGTCGGAGGATCAGTTCCGCCGCTACCTTGAACTGGAATCCTACTTCCAGCTTTTCCCCACTTACTACTGGAACCTCTGGCTGGGGGCCCGTCTGGTCTACCCGGAGACATACGGGAACTTCGCCCCCGCCCTGCAGAGGATCATCAGTCTGACCAGCGACGGTCCCCTTGCCGGGGAAGCCTGGAAAGAACTTGGCGTTCTGTTCGGCTATTAGGGTACCGGGCGGTTCACGGAACATGAACGGTATTAAAACGGGTATGGCCGCGTTCCTCGCCGTATTTCTTGCCGTGTTCCCGGCCGCCTGCGGTTCGGGGGCTTCCTCCGGGGGGCGGGACAGGGCGGAGGGCGCGTATATCGCCGCCACGGAGGCCTATTCACAGGAACACTACGCGGAGGCGCTGGAGTACCTGCGTGAAAGTTTGAGGCATGATCCGGATTTTTACCAGGCCCGTCTGCTTGAGGGGAAGGTTCTCTTTTTCCAAAACAGAATGTCCGAGGCGGCAAAATTGTTCGCGAAACTCGCGGCCGCCTATCCTGAATACACCGAAGCCCGCCTGTGGAACCTGCGCTGCCTTGTGATAGCCGCGTCCCCCCCGTCCCCCGCGTCCGCCGGGTCTTCCGCCGGGTCCGCCGGGGAGAGGGTGGAGGCCGCGCGGGAGGCGCTGGACAGGGAGTTGTCGTTTAACCCTACGGATTGGCGCGTCCTTTACCTCTACGTCCTCCTGGCGGGAAATACCGGTGACTGGGAACGGCGGCTTTCCATGGGACGCCGCGCGGAAGCGGCACTGAGCGACTCGGCCAAGGTATACCTGGACATGGCCCTAAGCTGGTACAGCCTGGGTCTTGAGGACCGGGCGAAGCTGTTCCTTGAAAAAGCCAGGGTTGTTTCGGGGAACAACGTATCACTTACCCGGTTGGCGGAATTGACAGGGGAATTCCTGACTACCGGAGGTACTACCGCAGGTACTACCGAAGGAGATTGACATGGAACATATCACAGAGGTCCTGATGAAAGGCCGGCGCGTCCTGCCCCGGACCCTGCCGGTTCTAACCGTAGTAGTGTTACTGTCCTGCGTCAGCGAATCGGGAGGGGGGTCCTGGAATTCCTATTCCGGCGCGCCCGCCCAGTGGGACTACCGCGCGGGCGGGATAACGGTCGTCGTGGATCACGTGCCGGAGGAGGGTATTGCCTCGCAGATACGGGTCATGGCGGAAACGTTCCTGGCCGGCGGCGGGAAGAACAACGCGGCGAAGAAAAACGGAACTGAGGCCGGGGGTCTCATGCTGATCGATATGCGTGTGGAACAGCGTTCCTTTCTTCACGATGTGGAACTTCTTAACGCGATTTACATCGACTGCCTTATCCGGGACGAGGAGGGGCGCGTATTTGGGCGGGAATACGAATACCGCGTTGGCAAGGGCAGTATCCTCTCCACCAGGGAACAGGAACGCCTGTGCGGGATCGTGCTTAAGCGGATCCTCGCGGGTCGCCGGAAGCACTACCGGCAACCGGTGGAAGTTATTGAAAGCGGGGAACACGATGGATAAAAGCGGACAGGGCATGTTTCTTGTCATGATGCCGGTTCTGATGCTGGGCGCCGCCGGGGCCGGAATCCGGGCGCAGGAGCTGAGCATAGGTTCGGCGGGGGAGGCGGTGGAATTCGCGATCCGTAATTCCCAAACATGGGCCCTAAGGCGGCAAAACGCCCTTCTTAACATGGGGACGGCAAAGATGGGCATACAGGATTTCCTGCCCTCGTTGAGTTTTTCCCTGTCGGAATCCGCCAATCCGGCGATCCTGTCGGGGGATTCCCGGATCAGATCCCTGAGCCTCTCCGTAACCCAGCAAATTTTTGACGGGGGGAAAACAAAACTGGCCTGGGAGGCCGGACGGCTGTCCGCCCTCTACGCCCTGGAGGAATTCGAGGGAGAATACCGGAACTTCCTCTCCACGGTCATAGCCCTGTACTGCCAGTACCTTCTGCTGCGGGACACGGCCGGGATACGGGAGGACCTGCTGGTTCAGGCGGGTGAACAGCTTACCATCCTTGGGCGGGAGACCGAACTTGGGCTGGGCCTGGAAACCGATTACCTTGACTACAAAAACTCGTACCTGGAACTGGAACAGGAACGGGATCAGGGACTAAGGGAACTGGCGGCCCTGGAACGCGGTTTCAAGGCGGCGCTGAACCTGGACACGGGGGCCGCCCTGGTCATCGGCGGCGGACTTCCCGGAACGGAGGATTACTTTTTCTATGAACCTTTTTTTGACTACCTGTGGACACTGGTACGGGACTCAAGCACGGCGATAAAGCAGCTTGTCTACCAGACGGAGTACGGGAGAAAACAGCATGACTACGCGAGGCGGTGGTTTCTGCCCTCCATCGGCCTTGAGGGAAGCGTTTCGTTTTCCGGCGATTCCTATCCCCTGACCGAACCGAACTATTCGCTGCGGCTCAGGTTCGACTTTTCGGGTCTGGATTTTCTTTCCACCGGTGTATCGAGCGGGAGTGGTTTTGACCGGCAGGGGCCGCGGCAGCTCAGCAACGGCCTTTCCCTCGATTTCCAGCCCCTGCCCGCCTATTCCATGAGCCGGAAACAGGCGGAACTGAACCTGGCCGAGTCGACGCTGCGGCTCCGGCAGGCCGAACAGGAACTGCGGGAGTCCCTGTACGAAGTTATTATCTCCCACGACAACAAACTGCGCTCCGCGTACAACACCGAACAGCGGATCGCGCTGATGGAAAAGAGGCTTTCGTTTTCGCGGCTGCAGCTTGAACGGGGAGAAAAAAAGCGAATTGACTACCTGGCGGAACTTAACAGCCTGGCCCAGGCCAGAATTTCCCTTGCCGATTACCGTACCCAGGCGGCGGCCCTGGAACGGAATTTGGAAATTCAAACCGGTTTCCCGTTTGGAGGGTTGGCCGATGCCTGCCGGGATCACTAACCGAAGCGCCGGGAGGGCCGCGGTCATCCTGATCCTGGGGCTTTTTTCCTGCGCGGAAAAACCGGAGGAACGCGGGGGCCAGGTTCTTGCCGTTACGGCCTCCCCGGTACAGAGCCGGGTACTACGGGACGAGCTGAACAGTTTTGGGACCATCAGCTTCAAGGCGAAGAACGACATCACGGTTCAGGTTGAGGGGACCATCACGGCCATCCTGGCCAGGGAAGGGGATATGGTAAGGGGGAACGCCCCAATCGCCCTGCTGAAAAACGTTCAGTTGGAAATCCAGCGGGATCAGACGCTCATCGCCCTTGAACAGGCCCGTACGGGCCTTTCCCTTGCCCGGACCAAACTGGAAGAGGCCCGGCTCACCGCGGAAAGCCGCCTTCTGTCCCTGGAGAGGGGGAGATTCCAACTGGAGCAGAAGGAGCTGGAACTGGAGGAGGCCCGGTCCATGCTGAACAAGCGGCGGGAACTTCACGAGATCGGCGGATTGACCGATGAAGCCTACCGGAATCTGGAACTGTCGGTCCTGTCCCTGGAGGCGGAGATCAACATGCTGAAAAAAGAACTGGAAATCGCCGCGCTGGGGCTGCGGGAATTGGACCTTGAGGCGGCGGGGATCCCTGCGGCGGCGGAACGCGGGGAACGGAACCGGCAGTTTATCGCCCTGAACACCCGGAGCGCCCAGGCGGAACTTGACGCGGCGCAGGCGAATCTGCGGAACGCGGAAAAGAGCCTCGATTCGGTGGAGCGGCTTATCGAGGAACTTACCATTCGCGCCTCCGTGCCGGGTATCCTGGGGGCCCTGTACTTTGAAAACGGGGAATTTGCCGGCAGAAACGAAAAACTGGCTACGGTCATGGATATTTCCCGTGTTTTCGCCGTCTTTTTCATTCAGGAACAGGACATTCGGGGCCTCAGTCCCGGATCGGCCCTGCACATCGACATTCCCTCCCTGGATTTGGCTTACGACGCGGATATCACGGAGATATCCCCGGTGGCCGATCCCCAGAGCGGCAACTTTTCCGTCAAGGCGGAGCTGCCCAACGGCGATGGCCGCGTAAGGCCGGGGATGTTTATCACGTGCCGCATCCCCCGCGGGGAGGAGAACTACTACCCGGCAATCCCCGAAACTTCCCTGCTGCGCAGGGATTCGGGGGAAGAAGGCCAGGTGTTCTGCGCCGTCAACGGCATAGCGGTACTGCGGGAAGTAAAAATCGCGGCGCGGCGGGAGGGGACCCTGTGGATTGCCTCCGGCCTTAAAGAGGGGGACCTGGTGATCGACAAACCTTCCCCCTACCTGAAGGAGGGTCTCTATGTGGAATATCACTAAAAGATTGCCGCTCTGCTCACTAATCGGCTCAATCTTACTGAGCTGCTCAATACTGAGCTGCTCAATATTGAGTTTTGAGTACCTCGACATTTCCTGTTCCGTTGACGAGGGGGAACCCTATTACGGGGGGGAAAGCGTCCGGTTGGAGTTTTCGATAGAACCGGACCACGGGGAAACGGAACGCGGTCTGGTGTTAACCGAAGGGGGCCTGAGTACGACCCCGGTCTTTTCCTGGGAGGGCAGGGAGCTATCCGTAAGGCCCCTGGGAAACTGGAAGAAGGGCGAACACTACCGCCTCAGTCTGGAAGGGCGGATACGCATGGAAGACGGGCGGGTCTATACCGCGCGGATACTGCGCTCGTTCATCTATGGACGCGAGGGGGACGAATTTACCCTGGTATCGTCGGGCATGGAGGAGGGCTGCCTTGTGCTGCGGTTCTCCAAAGCGCCGGGGATCGATTCGTTTACCGGGAACTTTTCCATCAGTCCCGACACGGAATATTTCTGTGATTTTCTGGGGGAAACGGTACGGGTACAGCCAAAATCACCCTGGCAGCTCAACACCTCGTACACCTGGACCATCAACGGCATGGAAAGCGCCGACGGCTGTACAATGAAGCGGGAATATTCGGCCTCGTTCTCCGGGCCCGCCGGCGCGGAAATTCCCTATCCCCTGGAACTCTGTCCCGTTTCAAAGCGGTCCTCCCCTCCCCACCTGTGGAAACGGGGGACCAGTCTGGACGGCGGCATGGAAAACGGGGAGGGCATAGGGTTTGTTTTCTCCAAACCCATGGATCAGGCGTCTCTCCGTTCGGGCATTTCCTTCTACCCCGCGATCAAGGGCTACTTTGAGGAGGCCGGGGAAGATTCGATCATCTTCTTCCCGGAGGAAAACTACCGGCCCGGAACGGAGTACCGGATTACCCTGTCCGCCGCCATAAAAGATTCCCTGGGCCTTGGTCTTTTCGAGGAACGCCGCTACTACGTTTCAGGCGGGCGGCCATATCTGAAAATAGAAAAACTGATTCTTGATTCAGGGCAGCAGGCACTGGAGGGCGGGGGTATCCCGCAGGATCACCCGTTGGGTCCGGCAGCGGATCTGGAACTGCGGATCTTCTTTTCCCTGGCCATTCCCCCCGCCGCCCGCAAGGCGGCCGCGGACTCCGTCTCCCTGTCCGTCCTCTTTCCCGCCTCCGCCCATAACCCCGTTCTTGTTTCGGCTCAATGGGAGGACGATGGCGCCCTTCTGTCCATGCGCTACACGGACCTGAGTCCCTCCGACGGGGAAACGGACAACTACTATCAGATAAAAATCCTGTCGGGGGAACAGGGGCCGGCGGGCGCTTCCGGGGAATACCTCAAGGAGGATTTATGGTACGTGATCAAGGTTCTCTGAGAATTTTCCGCGCCTGGGCCGCGCCGCTCTTTCTGCTGCTGTCCGGCTGCCCCCAGTGGCTGTTTCCGCCCCTGCGGGTACTGTCCTGTTCGCCGGACGACGGGGGGGTCCACGTGCGCTTCTCCGCGCCCCCCACGGAAATTTCGATATACAGGGCCTTTTCGATGACCGAGGACGGACAGGCCCTGGAGGGGCGCTTTGTGTTTGAGGGGGAAAACCTGTGGTTCCGCCCGGTAAACGGGATCAGGGAAAACCGGGAATACACGGTTATCATCGGCCTTATCGCGGAGGACCGGTGGGGGAATTCGCTGACGGAGGAGTACCGCCGGGATTTTTTTACCGGAACTGAACGGGAGGCCCCCAGGGTCGAGGCCCTTGTTCCCGCGGCGGGGTCTACGCTGACGGAAACACCGGCGGAGATCCGCGTCTCGTTTTCGGAGGCCGTCGATCCCCGGTCTCTTGAGGAGGCCCTGAGGATCAGCCCCGCCTTCCCCTACGCGCTCCACTGGGAGGCGGAGTACCGGGAACTTGGCATCCGGCCCCTCAAGCCGCTTGACTTCGGCAAACGTTACACCGTCTCGATCTCCACCGCCCTGCGGGATCGATCCCGCAACAGCATGGTCCTCCCCTTTACCGGCAGCTTCCTCCTGGAGGGGGGCCGCAATTCGCCCGGCTTCGAACTTGAGTGGGCCGGGGCATCGGGCACGGGAACCTTGCGGCCGGGCCAGGTAAACGGCGGACTGCCCACAGACGCGGAACTGCGCGTCAGGTTTGACATGGAGGTGGAAACAGAATCACTGGCGGGCTTTGTGGAACTGCGGCCCTCCCTGGGGACAAGCATAACCACGGAACAGGGTTCCCGCTCGGAGGCCGTCATCCGTATTACGCGGCGGCCCGAATGGGGAGAGACCTGTGCGCTCATTATCAGGAGGGGAATCGCGGCGGTAAGGGGCGGGGAAACCACGGAGGACCTGACCTACCCCCTGGTCTTCGACGCGCCGGAATCCATGCCCCCGCAATTCGCGCGGGGGTTCTTTAAGGACACACAGCACGTCCTGTCCCTCGATACGGATTTTGACTACCTCAACCTTGACGTTCAGGAATTCCCGCCCACCAGAACGCCGGTAGCCACGGAGTTGTGCCTGGTCTTTACGATTTCGGAAGCGGCGTCTTCCCTTTCGCTTTCCTCCGCGATGACGGCCTTCTCGATCAGGGCCTCCAACGGCTGCGCCGACGTTTCAATAAAGACCCTGAGGATTCTTGACGAGGCCGCCTACCGTTCAAGCGGTTTCAACGATCCTCTCCTTGAAGCGGGGACGGGAACGAATCTTTGCGCCCTGATCTACGGCCTTGAAGTTGAAAACACCGAACAGCGGGGGCTGCTTGTCTTTTCGATTGCGCCTTCCCTTGAGGATTCCCTGGGAAACCAGTTGGGGGAGGACATAACCATTACCTGGAACAAGCAATGAAATTCCTCATCGCCTTTTCCGCCCGCCATCCCCTTTCAATACTTTCCGCCTTGGCGGGCCTGGCCCTGCTGGGGCTGATCAGTACCCTTGTTATCCCCCTGGATTTTCTTCCCCTCATGGAGGAACGGTTCCTTATCGTAAGTACCGAATACCCCTCCGTTGGCGCGGAAGAGCTGCGGAGCATGGTAACGATCCCCCTGGAAGACGCCTTTGCCAGTCTGGGGGGTCTTAAATCCCTTTCGTCGGTAAGCCGGGATGGGCTCTCCCTGCTGCGGATAGAACTCCACTGGGGAACCGACACGGACCTTGCCCTGGCGGAGTGCCGGGAGATCATCGACACCGCCTATGAAGGCCTCCCCTCCCTCTGTTCCAAGCCCAGGGTAAGCCGGGAAAGCGGGAGCGGGGAGGATACCATCACGATCATCCTTGTTCCCCCGGACGCGGACCCGCAAAACGCCCGGCGCGTCGCGCTGACCGACATCAAACCCAGGCTGCAGCGTCTTAGCGGGGCGGCCCTGGTTACGGTATCGGGTGGAGAGGAGGAGGAAATACAGGTCAATGTTCACAAGCGGGGCCTTGAATCCCGGAACCTGGACCTTTCCACCGTGGCGCGGATCATCGCCGCCGCCAACTTCGAATACCCCGGCGGAACTATCACGGAGGGGGACAACGAATACACCGTAAAAACATCGGGGCTGTACCGGAGTTTGGATGAGATCAGGGAGACCCCCCTCGTCTGGGATCAGGGGGGGCTGGTGAGGGTGGGAGACATCGCGGAAGTTTCCAGGGAAACCGGCCGGCAGGATAGCTTCTTCCTCTACCGTTCCGCGGAAGCGGGGATCCCGCGGCTCACGGACTGTATTCGTATCGGGATACGAAAGCGGCAGGACGCCGCGCCCCTTCCCCTCTCCATCAGGGTACGAAAGGAAATCGTAACGCTGCGATCACTGTACAGCGGCTACCATTTTGAGATTGTCTCCGACATGTCGGATCAGATCGTAGAATCTCTGCGCTCCCTGCTCTTCTCCGCGGTAGCGGCGATCCTCTCCGCGGCCCTGGTGGTGTACTTCTTTCTAAAGTCGGTAAAGCTGTCCCTGGTCATCACGGGTATTATCCCCCTTTCCGCCCTGTTTTCGGTACTGACCCTGGAACTGGCGGGGCGCTCCCTCAACCTCATGTCCCTTTCCGGGCTTGCCATCGGCATCGGCATGGTAATTGACTCAGGCACGGTGGCGATTGAACAGATCGACGGCGAGATGAGGCGCGCCCTGAAACACGGCGGAAACGGCGTTCACTGGCCCGAACCGGTGATCCGGGGGGTAAGCGCCGTGGCCCTGTCCTCCGGGGCCTCCACGCTGAGTACGGTCATCGTTTTTATCCCCGTGTTTTTTATTCCCGGACTCCTGGGGGAACTCTTTGGCGACATGGCCCTTGCGGTAATCGCGTCAATTTCGTTTTCCTGTATGCTCTCCTTTACCTACATCCCGGCCCTGGTAAGCCTCTTGAAACCGGCGGTCCGCGCGGAAACCACGGGGGCCGCCCGCCTGAACACCGCGCTTGAACGGCGCTACCGGGGTATTCTCCGCTTCCTGTTCAGGAAGCCGCGTTACGCCCTTATCCAGTTGGGGGTCTGTCTTGCCCTTGGGGTCCTGTCCCTGGGCCTGTCCGAATTCACCTTGCTGCCGGAACTGCCCTCCCCTTCCATCTCCTGGGAACTGAGGTTCGAACCCGGCATCTCCCTGGAACGAATGCGCCGCGCCGCACTGGAACTGGGCCGGGGTCTTGAAGCTATCGGGGAGATCGGGGCCCTGGAGATCAGCGCCGGAATTGACGGGGAAGACTTCCCCCGCCTGGCGGATCCGGGGGAAATTGCCGAAAAAATCGTGTTCACCGGCCATCCGCGGGGAACGGCGGAGAAGGCGCGGCAGGCGGTCGAGGAACACTTCCGGGGGACCCCCTATGAGCCGGTTTTTTTAAGGAGCCGGGACCTCCTGAGCATGGCCCTTGAGGACGGGGGGACGGAGGTACTGGTCCGTTCGGACGATCCCGAAGACGCCAGGAACAAGGCGGAGGCCGTGCTTAGGGCCCTGGAGGATCGGGACGGACAGGGGGCCGCGCGGGACTACCTGCCCCGCGTTATCCAAACCGGCCCCGCCCTTATTCCCGACCGCCTGGCCCTGGCCCGTTTTTCCCTGAGCGCCCAGTTCCTTGCCCAGACCACCAGGGATGTTCTTGAGGGGATCCGCGAAACGTACTACGAGGGGGGAAAGGAGATCCCCCTTGTGATCAAGCTGCGGGACGAGGACCTCAGGAGTCCGGAGAATATCGGGGACACGATGATAAACCTGGAAAGCGGCCCCATACCGCTCAGGCTCCTGGGCGGCATGGGGGAGGAGGAACGGGAAACCGTGCTGTACCGTTACAACCGCCGCGACGCCAAGGTGTTCAACTTCCCCCTGCCGGGGGAACTGCGGGAGGAATTTTCCCTTGTTTCCCCCGGGGGAGAAGAAACGGCGGAGATGATCCGCCTCTCCGTTCTGCTCCTGATCGTTACCCTCTGCCTCTTGTACCTCTCGATGGGCGCGCAGTTTGAGTCGTTCCTGATTCCGCTGCTCCTCCTCCTTGCCATCCCCCCCTCCTTTGCCGGGGCCTTCTTCCTGCTCCTCGTCAGTTCCGTTAAACCGGATATCAACAGCATGATCGCCCTGGTGATCCTCTTTGGTATCTCGATCAACAACTCCATTCTCCTCTACGAATCGTGCCGTGAATCGTGCCGTGGACCGGAGCGCGGGGACACGAGCCGCGGACGGCGCGTATCGGGAATCATCGGAAACTGCGCGAAAAAACTGCGGGCCATCATGATCACCAACATTACGACTATCGCGGCCCTGATCCCCTTTGCCTTTGATCCGCTGGGGGCCAACTCCCAGGTTTCGCTGTCCATCGCCCTGATTGGGGGTCTTGTCTTTTCACTGGCGCTGGTACTGCCGGTTTTTCCGCTGTGCATCGGCGGCATACGGGGTTCACGGTGAGCCGGAAAAAAACGCGGGAAAAAACGCGGCCGGGTCCCAGATTTTTTATCTTTATTATCATCAACGTCCTCTGCGCTTTCTGCCTCCACAACGGCGGGCGCGGCATGACCAGGACTCAGCCGGAATCGTACTACGTGTACCGTATCCGTTTTGAGTACTTCGGTATGGACGCCCCCGGAATGGAGCGGCTCATCGCCGCCCCCCTTGAAGAACGTATCTCCACCCTGGGGAACATCGCGGAACTGCGGACCGTGTGCGAGTACGCCCTTGCCGAAACAACGGTGTTCTTTAACCGGGAATCCTCACGGAGGCCCGGATGGGGGGCGGGGGATTCGGCGAAAAAGAAGATCTACCTGGCCCTGCGGGACACGGTGGATTCCCTGTACCGCGAACTGCCCGCGGCGGTGCAGAGGCCGCGCATCTACGAGTCCTCCGGCGGGCGGCGGCCTTTCTTCAGCGCCGCCGTTCAGGTGGAACGGGGCGGGGACCTGAACCAGATACGGGGCTACCTGGAACACAGCCTCAAGAAAGAACTGGAGAACCTTGAGGGCGTCGGGGAAGTAACGGTGAGCGGGGGCTCAAACACCGAGGTCCATATCGAATTCGACCCTGAGCGGGGCGCGCGGATCGGCCTTGATCCCGCGGCGCTGGGGGCCATCGTACGGGACGCCAACGTGCCGAGTCCCGGAGGCCTGTACCACGGGGAAGAAGTCGACATCCCCCTCCGTATCAAAACCCGGATCGGCAGTCTGGATGAGATCAAGAGACTGCCCGTCAAGGCGGGGGAGGAACTCAGCGCCCTTGAGTACTTCGCGGACATTGGTTTTGCCCCAAGGGAACAGCGGGAAATATTCACGCTGAACGGGGAAGAATGTGTGGGCATTTCGATCATGGCCGTGCCGGGCGCAAATCTTATGAGCCTGTCACGGCAGTGTACGGCGATTCTTAACAACGCGAAGCTCTCCGGGCTTGGGGAAACGTCCGAAAACGGCGCCGGGGAAGAGCCCGCGGCCCTTGACTGGCAGATACTCCGGGATGAGGGGGAAGTTACGGCAACGATGATCCGCGGCCTGGCCGGCGCGCTTATCCAGAGTCTTGTCGCGGTGATGATCATCATCCCCCTGTTTTTCAGGGAACTCAGGACGATCCTCCTCATCGGCCTCTTTCTCCCGGTGAACGTCCTCTGGGCAATAGCGTTACTGCGTATCCTTGGTTTCGGCGCCGATCAGTACCTGCTTTCGGGCATCTCCATCTCCCTGGGCCTGGTCATCGATCCGCTGCTCGTAATCGCCTGCAAGGACGGCAGGCTGGGTTCCCTGTCCAGGGGCATTACCGCCTCGGCCTTTACCACCCTCCTGGTGATCGTCCCCCTCTGCTTTCTGGAGGGCATTGTCCCCGGCATAAGGAGTACGGCCCTGGCGGTTATCGCCATGGTAAGCGTTTCCCTGGTCCTGGGCCTGGTTTTTTTTCCGGGTTTTCTGAACCCGTCCGGCATGCCGGGGGCCGGGGTGGTTCCGGGCCGGAAAGCGCCGTTCCTGTTCCGCCGTCTCCGCAAAGGCTGGATACGCTTGGGCTACTTCGCGAGTTCCCGCGCCCTGTCCCAGCGCCGGATCAGGGGCGGCCTCTACTTCTCCCTCTGCCTGCTGGCCTTTGTCCTCTTTTTCGTTTCCGGCAAGAACCTCAACCTTGAATTCTCCCTTCCCCTGCTCTACGCCTCCGTTGAATTTGAAAACGGCAAGAGCAACGCCGCGGTGTACCGGGACCTGGAGACGTTTAGCCGGGCCCTGCGGGATATCGGGGGCCTGAAATTTGTGGGGCTGGAATGCCGGAACGGGACCGGGGAATTCGAAATAGGATTTGACGAGGGGATCATCTCACGGGCGAACCTGGCCGGGATGGTCTCCGCCCTGGCCCCCCTGGCGGGGGAAGGCTTTCTCTACGTTCCGGACGCCGGAACCGGTTTCAGGTCCGGCCTCTACGAGGTGGAA
This sequence comes from Treponema sp., assembly GCA_031258225.1. Classification (GTDB taxonomy): domain Bacteria; phylum Spirochaetota; class Spirochaetia; order Treponematales; family Breznakiellaceae; genus JAISFT01. The sequence goes on from JAIRND010000059.1 coordinate 13,256, forward strand.
GTTACGGCCCTCAGCGCCGACGCGGACCGCACCCGGGAATTGGCGCGGGAGGGGGCGGCTATCGCGGGGCAGTTGGGGGGAGTCGTACAGACCGTGCTGAACTTCAAGGAAGCGGCGCCTCTTATCGCCCTCAGACCCGACAGGGAGTTCCTCGCCCGGGCCGGTCTCTCGATTCAGGAACTGGGCTCCTCACTGCACTGGTTCCTCTACGGACCTGTTACCGGGAAGTGGCTGCGGGGGAGCTGGGAAACGGATATCCGCGTCATGGGGAAGGGCCTGGCAAAGGGCGGGCGGGGACGGATCGCGAACCTGATCCTGCCCTCCCCCTCAGGCCCCCTGAGGCTGGCAAGCGCCGGTTCCCTGAACGAGGAGCCGGGCTCCGGCGCCATCTACCGCCGGGACGGAAGACGGGTGAGTTACTTCACGGTCCACATCGCCGCCGGAAGCGCCGGGGAGGCCGCGCGCTTGTTACGGAACAGCCTCAACGGGGAACGGGAAGCAGGTTCGGGTTTTCTGCTCTCCAGGGAATTTGAACTGCTGGACAGCCGGTACACCACGGTCTTCCTCGTCTTCATGGGGAGTTTCGCGGGTATCTTTCTGGTTCTTCTGGGGATGACGGAGAAATGGACAAGCGCGCTGCGGATCAGTTCGATCATTCCCGTGTCCTGCGCCCTTCCGCTGCTGGTCAAGGCCCTGTGCCGGGCCCCCCTGGAAATGGGAGACGCGGTGGCCCTGGTGGTCATCGCCGGGCTTTCGGTCAACAACGGCGTCTTCATCGAGGAATCCCGGTTTTCCGCGGTCCGTTTCAAGATCCGGGACAAGGTGATCCCAATCCTGGCGACATCCCTGACGGGCATCACCGGGGCCATACCCCTGGCCCTGCTGGGGGGAGAGGGCTTTTCCGCGGCCCTGTCCCGGAGCATCCTCTGGGGGATAGCGGGTTCCCTTCTTGCCTCGCTGTTCCTGTTTCCCGCCCTCTACCCAGAGCGCCGGTCCGACACGCCCACGGAAAATACGGTACCGTAACAAGGGGATGGCTGCCATACGCTTCGACGAATCCGATGACGGTTCTTCACGGACGATGAGTTTCTGCATCAGTTTGAGTATTATGACCCGCGGCGGCGGGTGGCGCTTGGGGGGAAAAGCCGGATCATCACGGTGGAGTTATCGAAGGTGGAAGGGGTGGCGGGGAAACCGGTAGGGGTGATGAGCGGGGCAGAGAAGTGGGGTATTTTCTTTCGGTACATTACGGATAAAACTAAAAGGGAGAGGATCAACGAAGTAGTGGCGAGTGAGGAGGGCATAGGGATGGCCAGCGAAGTATTGATGAAACTGAGCCGGGACGAGGAGGAACGGGCGTGGCTCTTGAGTGAGTACAAGTACGCGGTAGACACCCAGAGCAAGGTAGTACAGGCACGGCGGGACGGCCGGGAAGA
>JAIRND010000100.1 GCA_031258225.1 Treponema sp.
GGGGGGGAGTATGGAACTGTATTTGTAAAGCCAGTCTTGCCTCATGTCTACGCAACTCCTTTGCCGGTGGAACGTTTACCCAGTTGATTCTATGCGCAAAGCGCAACAGACTCCTAATACTTTTCTTTCAGGTCCACGCTTTCAAGCCCCTTGATGGTTTTAAGGGCCTTGAGCAGTTTGGTTATATCCGTGGTTCCGGGGAAGCCGACCAAAAGTTTAAGCCTGGCCCCCTTCTGATCGAAGGCCCGGTCTATATCAATCGAATGGACCCGCACCCCGAAGGGCTTAACCGTATCCAGGGTTTTGTTCAGGTCCGGAATTTCGTTCTTAAAGTCAAGTTCCAGGGTCTTGTTCCGCTCGGCGGGGAATATCCTCTGTTCAAGACCCCCAAGGACGCAGAGGGCGATAAGGGCAAGCGCCACGGTGATGGCCGAAGCCAGGAACTGTCCGGCGCCGATAGCCATGCCCACCGCGGCGATGAGCCACAGGGAGGCGGCGGTGGTAAGGCCGCGGATGTTGTTGCCCAGCCGGATCATGGCGCCCGCCCCAAGAAAGCCGATTCCCGAAACCACCTGGGCGGCAATCCGGCTGGGATCGCCGTTTTTCAGGTCGTTGTACCGCTGGGGCAGCCAAATCGAAAGGATGACCAGCAGGGTGGAACCCACGCAGATAAGGACATGGGTCCGTATTCCCGCCACCTGGCGCCGGCTGGCGCGTTCAAAGCCGATGATCGTCCCCGCCACGAAACTTAGGGCCAGCCGCAGCGCGATGTCGGTGGGACTGAGCAGCTCATCCATGCGGCGCCCCGGCCCGCGGTTCGGCTATTGCCGTCTCCAGGGCGACTTCCATCATCCGGGTATAGCTTTTCCGCCGTTCATCGGGGCTGTCTTCCTGGGCCGTGATAAAGCTGTCGGAGATCGTAAGCAGGGCCAGGGCTTCCCGGCCGTACTTGGCCGCCAGGGTGTAGAGTTCCGCGGTCTCCATTTCCACGGCCAGGACGCCGTACCGCGCCCACAGTTTCCACTCATCGCTGTCTTCGGTGTAGAACATGTCGGAGGAAACCACGCTGCCCACGCTGGGTTCCCAGCCCCTGGCCTGGGCAGCGTCGAAGGCGGCCCTGAGCAGCCCAAAACTGGCGGTGGGGGCAAACGTTCTCCCCTTAAACCGGATGCCGTTGGCCCCGGAATCGGTACAGGCGGACATGGCTATGACCAGGTCCCGCAGTTTCAGTTCCTTTTGAAGGGCCCCGGCCGTACCGATACGGATGGCCCGCTTTACGCCGTAGTCTTTGAACAGTTCGTTCACGTAGATCGACAGTGATGGAATACCCATCCCGGTGCCCTGAACGGAGACCCGTTTGCCCTTGTAGGTTCCCGTATAGCCCAGAATGTTCCGTACATCGGTGTACAATACCGCGTTGTCGAAAAAAGTCTCCGCCACAAATTTCGCCCGCAGGGGATCTCCGGGCAGTAACACCGCTTCCGCGATCTCCCCCGGCTTTGCCGCGATGTGAAATGACATAAACCCTCCTATCCTATTCCTATTTTTGTGGTTCCCCAGCCCGTACTCCGCCCATTGTTACCCAGGCGGCCAGCATACAGAGGCTCCCGAATACGAAGATACCCCAGAACCCGGCCAGATCGATGATAAGACCGGTTACCGGGGGCGCCAGAATGGCGGCGCTCTGGCTGAAAGTATAATACAGGCCGGTGTAGATGCCCATATTCCCGGCGTCGGCTATCTGCCAGAGCATGGGGAAGGAGTTCACCGTAACCCCGATCCAGACCGCGCCGTACAGGAACATCAGCGCCAGGAAGACCCCCAGGGCCGCGGTGGTCCCCAGGAAACCGCAGATGGGGATAAGGGCCAGGACAAGGGCCAAAAAGACCAGACTTATGCGGATAAAGCGCCTTCTCCCCAGCCTGTGGGCCAGGTAGCCGCAGGGCACCGCCATGATCACGCTGGAAATTCCCGCCACGCCCTGCGCCAGGGCCGCGTTCCCTTCGGACACCCCCATTACTTCCACCAAAAACAGCCCCAGAAAGGGTTTTGCCCCCTCATAGGCGGTGAACCAGAAAAAAATCGAAAGGAGAATCCGGGCCACGCTGGTATCGCCCCGGCCGTTTCCGCCAAAAATCCGCCGGATTGAGCGCGGAACCGGGACTTTTTCTTCGGGGTTCCCGGTTTTTTCCGGTAGTTTCTCCCGTACAAAGGCCAAAAGGACCAGGACCGCCGCGATAATGCACAGGGACGCGATGTTAAACGGCAGGCCCCCCGGGGCCCCCAACCACGCGGGAACATCGATCAACCGGGCCAGAACCAGGGTGCTTACGATAAGCCCGATGCCCCCCATCATGTTGATCACCCCGTTCGCCTCGGAACGGTAATCCCCCGGAATGGTATCGGGCATCAGGGCCACCACCGGGCCCCGCACGGAAGTCTTAAAGATGTTGAAGCAGAAGACGATCCCCAGCAGGGCGGGCAGGGAACGGGAGGCCATGGGGGGGATAAGGCTAAAAAACAGGGCCGCCAGGGGCAGTTCCACCAGGATGAAGGGCATGCGCCGGCCCAGACGGGTCCGGGTCCGGTCGCTCCACACGGAGATAACCGGGATAAGGAACAACTGGAGGATGTTGTCCAGGGTCATGATCCCCCCCACCGCCGTGTTGGAGGAGAGAAAACGCCGTAAAAAGATGGGAACGTAGGTATCGTAGAGGGGGTCCATAAGCCCCATCGTAAAAAACCCGAATCCGATAAGGAACGTGAGCCCCATGTACGACCGGAAGCCCCCGGTTTTAGATGTATCCACTTCTGGCACTGTCAGCATACGGTATTATACCGTATACTCTTATGCAATATCATGAAACGAAGGAATGGGCCGTTCGTGGTACGGGTCTCCCTGTTGGCGCTTGCGGGCGTCCTGATCGCCGCCGGTATTGCCGGAGGCGATGTGGAACTTCTCTTTAGGAAGGCGGTTTTTGTCTGCCTGGAGTGTATTGGGATTGGCTAACCAGAGGACGGGCAGGGGAGGGGGAGCCGCCTGGTTCCGGCGGCGCCGCGTCCAGGTCCTGTCCACGCTGATCGGTAACGCGGACCTTGGGTGTTTTGTCCGGGGCACGGTGTCCCGCGGCCCTCTTAAACGGCTCTGCGTCCCCGGCCTTAACTGCTATTCCTGCCCCGGCGCAATCGCCGCCTGCCCCCTGGGGGCCCTGCAGAATTCCCTGGCCGCCGGCCGTTTTCCGTTTTACGTTACCGGGCTTCTCCTGCTGTTCGGCCTTGCGCTGGGCCGCCTGGTATGCGGGTTTTTATGCCCCTTTGGTCTTATCCAGGAGCTTTTGTACCTCATACCCTCCCCAAAGCTGCCCAAAAGTCCCCTTACCCGGCGTCTGTCCCTGTTGAAGTACGGCTTTTTGGCCCTGCCCCTTATCGCGCTGCCCCTGGGGGCCTTTGTTGTTTACGGCTTTGGGGAGCCCTATTTTTGCAAATTCCTCTGTCCCGCGGGAACCTTGCAGGCGGGCCTCCCGCTGGTCCTGCTCAACACCGCCTTCCGGGACCTTGCCGGCGCTCTTTTCTTCCTGAAACTGGCCCTGCTGGCCGCCCTTGTGGTGGTTTCGGTGTTCGTGTTCCGGTCTTTTTGCCGTTTTGTCTGCCCGCTGGGGGCGTTCTACGGCCTTTTTAACCGCTACGCCCTGTGGGGAATCCACAGGGACAGGGACCTGTGTACCAATTGTGGAACATGCGCGCGGGCGTGTAGGATGGATACCCGGATCGCCAATGACCGGGAGTGTATCCGCTGCGGAAGCTGCGTCTCCGCCTGCCCCGCCCGCGCCCTTTCCACAGTTGTTCCGGGCAGGCTCCACGGCGATTCCCCGCGGAAATCCGCGCCCAAAAACCTTATCAAGGAGAACACATGAAACGAATTGCCTTTGCCCTTTTCCTGGCCGTCCTTATCCCGGCCTGCGCGGAGGGGCCCGGGCTCGCCGTGGGTAAACGGGCCCCCGATGTTACGCTGAGCGCCCCCGGCGGCCTAAGCGCCAAACTTTCCGATTACCGGGGCAAACCCGTGGTTCTGCACTTCTGGGCTACCTGGTGCGGGCCCTGTATCAGGGAACTGCCCCTTATCGCCGAACTTGACACCCGCAATTCCGCCGATCTTACCGTTTTAGCGGTGAACTGCGCCGAAACGGACCAGGAAGTTGCCTCCTTCCTGGCGGGCATGAAGCTGAACCTTAACGTGATGATGGACCGGGACTTTCTTGTTTCACGGACCTACAACGTGGACGCCATTCCCCAAACCTACCTGATAGATTCGGAGGGGATCATCAGGTCCATACGGGTAGGCGCCTACACCCCGCAGGAACTTAACCGGGACCTTGCCGCCCTGTTCGCGTACTAGTAGGCAGTCAATATTCAACCTGTTGATAGTTCACGTTTATACGTGCCTTGTCCTGACCTGAATCTTCCCCCTGATCCGGCAGGGGCGGGGATAGCCCGGCGGAAAACGCTTGTATAACGGTCTCTCGAACTCCTCCAACATTAATTCGGCTGGGGAGCGGCAGGCCGGCAACGGCCACGCTTGCCTTGCGCCATAAAACCAGGCCCAGTTTTATGGC
>JAIRND010000113.1 GCA_031258225.1 Treponema sp.
AGTTTTGGAACTGCCTCAATCATGAGTCCAATATTCACATAACAAGGGCCACCTGCGGAGGCGGCCCTTGAAAAAATCAGCGTGAAAAAACTAGAACTTGTAGCTTACGGTGAGGTCGATCTCGATAGGAGTAGTACCGCCAAACAACCCGCCGAATAGTCCGCTAGTGCCGCCAGCAATACCCGGCTGGGCGTTTGTAAAGAATGTTCCTGGGGATACTTCCATGGTCGCCAGATTGATCGTAACCAGGTTATCCAGTATGGCGTTGAGGCCAAAGCCGACGCTGAGGTTGGCGTTGGGGTCGAAGACCAGGCCGAAGCCAAGGTTGCCGTTGGCGGCAAGGGTATCGTCATTCCAGGAAACCCTCTCAATTGCCCAGGAGCTAACACGCTTCTGTTTGGGATCCCCCCCGGAACTGGACTGGGTGTACCAGTCAAACAGGGCAAGGCCCGCCCCGGACACAAGGCTTACCTTGTTGAGTTTTCCCGGAAGCTGTACCTTGATACCCGCGTCAAGACCCAGGACAAATTCAAACAACGTGATATTCGGACCGTTGGTTTTGTTACCAGCATAATCCTTACTCGTATTCCCGTTGCCGTTTAAGGCCAGGCCCAGGTTGGGGCTTACCCCCAGTTCCAGTCCCGCCGAGGGGCTAAAGGTATTGGAGAGGGCGGCCTCGATAATAACGCCAAAGTTGCCGGAAGTGGTTGCGGTTTTCCCATCCCTCTTACGCCGGGTACCCATCGCGCCACCGATGGTAAGCGCGGCGTCCAGCGTGGAGATCTCGTTAAGGGCATAGGAGGCCCCGCCCTTTAAGCCCCACAGACCACCGGTCCAGATTTTCTCGGCGGTATTCCCAGTACCGTTTAACATGTAAGTTGGAAACCGAATGCCAAACTTGGCGTTAACGTCAAGGTTCTCCGCGAGGGCCTTGCCCCAGCTTAGGGCAAAGGCGGTTCGGGCATTGGAATAGGTGGTCCCATAAGTAGTACTAGTCCCACCGGTACCTACCTCGTCCCCATCGAATTTACTGGTATTGGCGGCGCCATCAACGGAAAGATCAAGACGCAGGCCGCCAAACTGTTCAAAGCCAAGAAGCGCCGCAAGTTTGGCGTCCCAATCGCCGTAGGAGTGCGTAGTCTTCGCGATGTCGCTTCTTGCACCGTTGGCGTTTACAAAACTGCCGCCAAAGTAGAGGCCCAGGTAGAAACTGCTAAACGTGCGGGCAAGGCCAAAGCTGACGGTGTAAGGGGATGTTGAACCTGTTATTGGGTCTGTAACATCAACGGTACTTGTCGAATCAGCGGGAAACCCGCCGAGGAAGAAAAACGTACCGATGTCCGGGTCGTAGGCGTTGACGTCAATGTAGTCGTCCACGTCGCTGGTAAAGATCCCGGCGCTGTACCGGGCCTGGGTTGACACCGTAGGCACCGCGTCGAGGTCGTCAATAGAAAATGCATCCAAGGCTTTAGGCGTCTGCGCCGGCAGGTTAGAGACGCCTATGAGCGCAAACAGCGCCACCAAGGCAAGGGGGAAAAGCTCTTCTCGTTTCATGGAAACTCCCTTCAATGTGGCGTAAGCGGCCGCAAGTGCCCCTAAGGGCTCCGCATACGCCGTGATGTGAGGCGGGCACAAGCCCGCCAGCGACCACGGACACGACGGCCGCACTTACCGCGATGAGGTTCATCAGAGTTAAAGCTGTCATACCCGTGATCATGAAAAAACTCCTTCACCGGCATAACCCGCCGCAAGTACCCCCAGGGGGGCCGGGCACGCCGTTATTACGAAAATATTATCAGAAAGGCGAAAAAAGATACAAGATGCCTTACGATTGGAACCAGGAATTCGGTGCCTGGCACCGATCGAGGACTTCTGGTAAGATGGGAAGTATGATGATGTGTTTCAGGAGGCCCTGCCGGGCCCTTGGTGCCGCGGTATGGGCCCTGTTCTGGCCTTTGGTTTTCGGATCCTGCGGCGCCGCGATTTCCGGGGTGCTGGAGCGGGGCGGAACCGGGGATTTTGAGGTTTCCGCCGCCTTAACCCCGGCTTTCGCGGCCAAAATGGGCGATTTTATGAGTTTTTCCGGGGCCGGCGACGGTTCGCTGTCCCTGATCAACGCGGCGGAGATCGCCCGTTCCATGGCCGGCGCGCCGGGAATGGGCCGCGTTTCCTTCCGCAACACCGGACCGGCCGCCCTGGAGGGTCCGGTAACAATCACCCGGCTGGGGGATTTTCTTGCCCCCTCCGGCAGGGCGGGGTTCATCGACTTTAGGGAGAACCCCGGCGGCGGCGGGCGGGCGCTTATCACGCTGGACCGGGAAAACGTTCCCGCCATGCTCAGCCTTATCTCCCCCGACGTGGTCTACTACCTGAACTTCATATTCGCCCCCATCGTTACGGGGGAACGGATCGACCGGGAGGAGTACCTGGCCCAGGTTGCCCTGTTCCACAATCCCGAGGTGGCGGAGGAACTGGCCGGTTCGGAGATCCGCGTGTCCGTGGGCTTTCCCGGCCCCCTGGTTTCAGTCCGGGGGGGGACCTTCTCCGGCGGAACCGCGGAGTTTGTCATCCCCCTGGTGGAACTCCTGGTCCTGAGCCAGCCCCTTAGCTACGAGGCCGTCTGGCGCTAAGGGACGGTTTGGATGCCGGACGCATTGGACTAAAAGTGGTTGAATTTGTCCGTGGTTGAATTTGTTCTGGTTATGTACTAGTAGGCAGTCAATATTCAACCTGTGGATAGTTCACGTTTATACGTGCCTTGTCCTGACCTTACCCTTCCCCCTGATCCGGCTCTGACTTATCCAAATTTGGTGCTTGGCACCATGCGCGTTTACTTTTGTTAGCGGGGGCTTTTTTCTTGATCGTTGTATCAGGCCACGATGGTGGTTATCGTGGGTATAAGGGCCGGTTGAACAAACAACGTAAGCTGATCTGG
>JAIRND010000152.1 GCA_031258225.1 Treponema sp.
AAGGGGGAACCATGAGGAACTTGTTGCACAGGATGGTCTCTACAAACGATTGTGGGATATGCAGTATGAAACCAGCAAATGGAAAGTTTAAACGTATCTTGGGCTGGAGCAGGAAAAAAGCGGCAGGCTAAGGGAGATGTAAGGAGTCATGGTGTTTTATATCCACAGCCGCGCACCCACGCCGATGGGCATGGGCGGCTTGCCGCGCAAGGGATAGAAGCGTGGTGAAGCCCGTTAAGTTTCGCCGTTTTTTTGTCGGAGTGGAACTACCAACGCATAGAGTACTTTTTGGGGTGTTCTGTAGGCCGGGATGCGTTTATCCTGGCTGGTACCACAGGGCCGTGAAAGGCTATACTGTGCCGGTATGTTTGACGACTGCGTTATCATGGCCGGGGGTTCGGGGACACGGCTCTGGCCGGCAAGCAATGCCCGGCGGCCCAAACAGTTCCTTCCGGTTTCCTCAGACGATCCCTCGCGGACCTTTTTTTCCGGCGCGCTGGAGAGGGCCCTGGCGCTTACCGTTCCCGGTGGGCAGGCGGTTCCGGGCCGTGTGCCGGGCCGGGTGATCATCATCGCCGGGAAGGGCCACATACCCCACATCGTTTCCGCCTGCGCGTCATTTAACCAGAAGGACCGGGACCGGATGCTCCTCATCGTTGAGCCTGATGCAAAGAACACCGCCCCCGCCATAGCCTGCGGCGTCCGGTTCGCGGAACTCGTGCCGGGCCCGGCCACCGTGGATACGAACCAGGCGCCGTGTCCACGGGACAGGACCATGCTGGTCCTTACCAGCGATCATCTCATCGAACCCCTGGAGCGTTTTCTGGAGGACGCCGCCCTGGCGGAGGCCCTTGCCCGGCAAAACAGGCTGGTGGTGTTCGGCATTGTCCCCGCCAGGCCGGAAACGGGGTACGGGTACATCGAGGCCGGGGAAGTCCTGACCCCTCCCGTGAACACGGGGGAGGCGGAGGCCCGCGCCGCGATCTCGTTCCGGGAAAAACCGGATCGGGCCCTGGCGGAGGACTACCTCGCCGCGGGCCGCTTTTACTGGAATTCCGGGATGTTCGCCTTTTCCCCGGCGTTCATGCTGGACGAATTCCGCCGCCACGCCCCGCGCACACTTGCCCCCTTTGAGGAACTAAGGGCCCCCGGCCCGGCGGCGTACCGCGTGGAACAGGGGCTGCGTATTCTGGACCGCTGGCCCGGTTTCGCGGAGGCCTACGCGCGGACCGGGGCCATCTCCATTGACTACGCCATCGCGGAACGCTGCGCCTCCGTGGCGCTGGTAAGCGCCCGTTTTTCGTGGACCGACATAGGAAATTGGGATGAGTACGCCAAACTCCTCAACGGTACGGACGCCGAGACCTACCGCGCCGGGGCGGAGAACTGTTTTGTGGATTCCGATATTCCCGTGGCCCTCTGCGGCGTGGAGGACCTTATTATCCGTGTCCGTTCCGGCAAAGACGGCGGCGCCCCCCTGGTCCTTGTCGCCAGGAAGGGGGAGACCCAGCGAATCCGGGAAATCGTGGAACAGATCAGGGCCGCGGGCCGGACAACGTTACTGTGACCAACACACACAGGGGACCCGCGGCCGGCGGTTCGGGACCGGGAACCTACTACGCGACCATTCTGCGCCTTGCCCTGCCCATCAGTCTGCAGAACCTTATCGGTTTTACGGTGAATTTCGCCGACAACATCATGGTGGGCCGCCTGGGGGACCTTGCCATTGCCGGGGTCTTTATCGGGAACCAGATTCACGCGATGGTTATGTTTATTACCAGCGGCATAGGGGCCACCCTGGTGATTCTGGCCACCCAGTACTGGGGCAAGAAGGATGTCAAAAGTATCCGTTCCCTTACCGCCATCTCCCTCTGGGTCTCCCTGGGGGCGGGGGCCCTGTTTACCATCCTTACCGCCGGTTTTCCCGGCCTTATCGCGGGGCTCTTGTCCAACAAGGAGGATGTCGTTCAATCCTCCGTCCCCTACCTCAGGCTTATCGGCCTGTCCTTTGTGTTTTTTACCGTGTCCCAGGTTTTGGTGGCCTCCCAGCGGAGCGTAGAAACCGTACGCTTTGGCATGTACATTGCCCTTATCACGCTGGTCATCAACGTGGGGCTGAACTACTGCCTTATCTTTGGCAAGTTCGGCTTCCCCGCCCTGGGAGTCGTGGGCGCGGCCCTGGCAACCCTCATCTCCCGTATGGTGGAATGTCTGGCGGCCGCCTGGTACGTCTTTGGTTTTGACAAACGGATCGCCCTCCGGCCGCGGGACCTTGGAAAGCCGGACCGGTTTCTGTGTTTTTCCCTCCTCAGATACGGCGCGCCCGTTGTGGCCGGGGACATTGTCTGGGCGGTCAATTCATTCGCCTACACCGCCATTGTGGGCCGCTTTACCGCCGATATTATCGCCTCGTTTAACATCGCCGGCATGATGAACACCCTGGTCTACATCTGGATGTCCGGCCTAGCCGCGGCCCTGGGGATCATGACCGGGAAACTTGTGGGCGGCGGGGCCCCCGTGGCGGAGATCAAAATCCACGCCGTTAGAACCCAGCGTTTCTTTCCCCTGGTAGGATTGGCTACAGGCCTGTTCGTGTTCGTATTCAAGGATGTGTTTATCTCGTTTTACAACATATCCCCGCAGTCCGCCCTGACCGCCCGGCAGCTTCTCAACGTCCACGCCCTTACCATCATCGGTACCGCCTACCAGATGCCCGGCCTGGGGGGCCTGGTAAAGGCGGGCGGCAATATCTCGTTTGTATTCCGCAACGATTTTATCTTCGTGTTCCTCGTCGTAATCCCCTCGTCAATCATCGCCATGCTGCTCAAGGCCCCCGTCTGGGCAGTATTTCTGTGCCTCAAGTGCGATCAGATCCTCAAATGCTTTGTCGCGCTGGTCGTGATCAACCGCTTCCGCTGGATCAAGGACCTTACCAGGGCTTGACAGAAGGGAGGAATCCCATGACTATTACCCAAGAGAGGAAAAAATGGCACACCCTATACGGAAAAAATGGAAATCCGCCATGACCGACCGGGAGCGCTTTAACCGGCAGATGCACTACCAAAGCGCGGACCGCTGCTTCAACATGGAATTCGGCTACTGGGACGATAACTTTACTACATGGGACATCTTTACCGACAACGGCATTAAAAACAACGGGGAGGCCGATGTCTTCTTTTCGTTTGACCGTATAGAAAGCATCGGCGGGCCCACGTTTATGAGCCCCCCCATTCAGGAACGGGAACTGGAGATCCGGGACAACAAGCGCGTCATTATCAACGGGGACGGACTGTTGGCCGAAGTACCGCTGGCCGGGGGCGGCAGTTCCATTCCGCATTTTTTGAAGTCGTCAATCACCACCCCGGAAGACTGGAAAAAGGTGAAGGAAGAACACTTCGACCTTAACCACCCAAGCCGGAAACTGGACATCCAGGCCCTCACCCAGAGGTTCCCCGCCGGGGAGGACCGGGACTTTCCCCTGGGAATCTACTGCGGTTCCATGATAGGCAAGATCCGGGACATGCTTACGTTTGAAGGGCTTGCCTACGCCGTATTCGATTATCCTGATATGGTGGAAGACATGGTAGAAACCGTCTGCCAGGGGGTGGAACTGGCCCTGGATCAACTGCTGCCCCATTTCACGTTCGATTACGCCTGCGGCTGGGAGGACATCTGCTTTAACCACGGCCCCATCGTATCCCTGGATTTTTTCAGGGACATCGTGGTTCCCCGGTACAAGCGGCTCAACAAAAAGCTAAAAGCCCACGGCATCGACATCTGGTACACCGACTGCGACGGCGATGTACGCCCCCTTATCCCCTATTTCCTGGAAAGCGGCATCAACTGCCTCTTTCCCTACGAGGTCAACAGTTGCACCCACCCCGGCGAACTCCTGGATCAGTACGGGGGGGAACTGCGTATCATGGGCGGTGTGGACAAGATGCGCCTTGGCGAAGGCCCGGAGGCTATCAAAAAATACCTTGAATCCCTGGAACCATATGTGGCGAAAGGCGGCTACATCCCCTTCTGCGACCACCGCTGCCCGCCGAACGTAAAACCGGCCGATTACCTGTACTACCTCGATTTGAAGGAAAAGATGTTCGGCATGGGCTAACCGCCGCTGCCGGACCTCCTTCCCTAGCAGTTTGTCGCGCTTCGCGCGTAAAACCCCAAGTCATCGAAGATGACAAATCGCCGAATAGGTACCACCTATGAGGCGATTTTACCTTGCAAACTGCGAAGCGGCGTTAGCCGCAAGCAGCCCATTTATCGTGGTTTTTGCGACACAACGTGGAGCAAAAACCTACAAGTGCAACAGGCTGCTAGTACGCAGTCATGATTGTAATTGTGGGGGGTTTTTGGTGCTTCCGATGCTTCCCGAACTTCCACGACTCTGCCCTCTTTATGGTGTAGTCAGACACCATTCAACCTGAGGTTTTAGGTTTGATA
>JAIRND010000172.1 GCA_031258225.1 Treponema sp.
TTGAATTTTATGTAACCCCCGTTATAGTGTGATTTTATCAATACCAAACTTATCGTCTGGTATACGTAGTACTTGGTGAAGTAGTATTAGGAGTTACTACTTGTAACGTTTGTCCGCCATTAGACAGGGTAAATGTAGTGCCGTCTTCCCAACTTGTACTGGAATTGGATGGATAAGTTAATTCCTGACCAGACCATGTCTGGTGATTCCTGTAGGTGATATTCCTAAACTTTCTGCCGCCAATACTGATCGTACCATTATTTAGAAGCGGCAGCCACCCACTATTGGATTTAACTTCGGTGAAAACGCCGCTACTGCCATCTATGGTAACAACAATATCTCCCCGATCCCAAACACCGTCAATAAGGCCGCCATCACCATCATCGCAGGCCGCCATTGAAAATCCAATTACCGCCACAAGAGCAATAATTCCAAAAAGGTTGAAAAAGTTTTTCATAACCGTTCTCCTTATATTATATTTTCAAAGATGGCGTTTAACGCCATCCACGCGAACAAAACAATTGCACCAGCATGTCTGTTATGTTTTTCCAGGGACGGCGGCCCGGTAGTTTTTGATGGGCTGTATGGCCTGGCGCTGTGGGGAACTGTTGGATCGTATGAGGTATGGCTATTTACAGGGGACAGGGCTACACTAATACATGGGGGGGGGGGGGGGGCAAAAGGCTGTTAAGACGTAATTACGACACCAAGTTATACCTTTTGGTCTATGGATTGGAGCCCACGATACAACAACCAGTATAGCACCTGGCAAGTGCTTGTTCAAGGGAATTTTGACTTTTTTACGAATTTTTGTTGTTTCGCGCTAAGCAGGGGTAACGGCCGCTGTTCCCGGCGCACCCTGAGCAGCGCAAGGGATAGAAGCGGAAATACCGGAAGCCCGCCGAGGCGGATGCCTTGGCGGGCTGAGGAATTGGAGCGGATAGCCCGGTCCCCCCAAGGTTGTCGCGCAAGCGACAACCTTGGGGGGATGCGCCCATTCCTAATTGGCGGTGTTGGTTTTTTTGCGCAGGACCATGAGGAGGGCGATGTCGGCCTGGCGGACGCCTGGTATGCGGGCGGCCTGGCCCAGGCTGAGGGGGCGCACGAGGCTGAGTTTTTCCTTTGCCTCTGAGGAGAGGCCGGGGATGGCGGAGTAGTCGAGGGCGCCGTCCAGGCGGATGGCGTCCAGTTTGGCGGTTTGGGCGGCTAGGCGTTCCTCTTTTTCGATGTAGCCTGAGTATTTGATGTCGAGGCAGACCTGTTCGAGCCACTCCGGGGGGTAAGCGGCCAGGGCGGGGGCGAGGGTGAGGAGTGCGCCGGGGTGGATGCGGGAGTCGCGGAGGGCGCGGTGGAGGGTTTCGCCTGTGTGGGGCTGGAGTGTGGCCGGCAGGGTGGGGGCGGCGGGTACTTTGTGCCGGCGCAGGAGTTCCTGGATGGCTGAGAGGCCGGCGGTTTTGTTGAGGAAGCGTTCCCAGCGCCGGTCGCCGGCTAGTCCGAGTTCGCGGCCGCGGGGGCTTAGGCGGGTGTCGGCGGTGTCGTGGCGCAGGGCCAGGCGGTGTTCGGCGCGGCTTGTGAACATGCGGTAGGGTTCTCTGGTTCCCAGGGTGGTGAGGTCGTCGATTAGTACGCCGATGTAGGCTTCGCCGCGGCCCAGTACCAGGGGGGCTTCTCCGCGTAGTTTCTGCGCGGCGTTGATGCCGGCGATAAGGCCCTGGGCGGCGGCTTCCTCGTAGCCGGAGCTGCCGTTGGTCTGTCCGGCGCTGAAAAGTCCGGCGATTCGCTTGGACTCCAGGCTGGGGTACAGGTCCAGGGGGTCCAGGTAATCGTACTCCACCGCGTAGGCGGGGCGGACGACGCGCACGGCTTCCAGGCCGGGGATGCTGTGGATGAAGTCGCGCTGTACGTCCTCCGGCAGGGAACTGGAGGCGCCGTTCATGTACATCTCCGTGGTGGCGAGTCCTTCGGGCTCGATGAAGATGTGGTGTCCGTCCCGTTCGGGGAAGCGCATCACTTTGTCCTCGATGGAGGGGCAGTAGCGGGGGCCTACGCCGGTGATCTTTCCTCCGTAAAGCGGAGACCGGTGGATGTTGGAGCGGATGATCGCGTGGGTCCGGGGGGTGCTGTGGGTGATCCAGCAGGGGACCTGGGGGAGGGGGGGGCGCCAGGCGGGGCGGCTGGTGTCCGTATCAAATGAGAAAGGCCGGCCTTCCTCCCCTTCCTGTTTTTCCATGACTGAATAGTCGATGGAATCCCCGGCCAGGCGGGCGGGGGTGCCGGTTTTGAAGCGTCCCAGCGGGAAGCCACGGCGCCGGAGGCTGGTCCCCAGGCCCAGGGCGGCGCCTTCCCCCAGGCGGCCCTGGGGGGCGTCGTAGTCGCCGATGAAGACCTTTCCTTCCATGAAGGTACCGGTGGCCAGGATCACGGTACGTCCGCCGATTCTCTGCCCCCTGAGCGTTACAACGCCCTCTACACGGGGTATAGCCCGTGTACTCCACGGTTCCCCTTCCCCGGCGACAAGAAGGTCTGTTACGGTATCCATGAAGATGGAAAGGCCTTTCTGCTGTTCCAGGGCGGCGCGGGCGCTGGTCTGGTAGATCTGTTTATCGGTCTGGGCACGGGGGGCCTGGACCGCGGGTCCTCGGGAACGGTTGAGGACGCGGTACTGGATCATGGCCTTGTCGGTGAGATTCCCCATTTCCCCTCCCAGCGCGTCTACTTCCCGGACGAGATTCCCCTTGGAAAGGCCCCCGACCGCGGGGTTACAGGAGAGGGCCCCGATGCGATCCGGGTTTTGGGTGATGAGGAGAACGGAAAAACCCAGGCGGGCTACGGCCAGGGAGGCTTCAATACCGGCATGGCCGCCGCCTACCACAACGCAATCGTAGTCCATCACTGGGCCGCCGCGTTTCCGCTACTTTCCCACACAGAATTTGCCAAAAATGGCCTCCAGGATGTCCGCGGTGGAAACTTCCCCGGTGATCTCCCCCAGGGCGTTGACCGCTTCCCGGAGCAGGGGGGCCGCCAGGTCCAGGGGCTCCCCCCGGTCCGTGAGGCTAAGGGCCTCCTCCAGGGCGGCGCGGGCCCGGTCCACCAGTTCCTTTTGCCGCCGGGTTCCCGGTCCGGTTTCGCCCGGGCCGTGGTTGGGGTTTCCCCCGCCCAGGGCCGCTTCTATGGCCCCGTGAAGTTCCGCCAGGCCCTCCCCGGTTTTGGCGCTTACCGGCAGGGGGGGGTGGTCCGGCGGTGGATGGTCCGGCGGCAGGCTGGCTGGCGGCTGGCTGGCGGCTGGCGGCGGGGCCAGGTCCGCCTTGTTCCAGAGCGGAATTAAGGGGTGGGGCAGGGCGGCCTGGGTTTGGAGAACGGCCCTGTCTTCGTCCTGGAAGCCCAGGGTCCCGTCGATGAGGTAGAGGACAATGTCCGCCCGGTCAAGGAGTTCGCGGCTCCGCTCTATGCCTATCTCCTCCGCCTTGTCCGGGGGCCCCGGCTCCCCGGCGCGGCGCAGTCCCGCGGTATCCACGAGGCGCAGGGGGATTCCCCGGACGTTGATCAGGGCCTCTATCCAGTCCCTGGTGGTGCCGGGAGCGGGGGTAACGATGGAGCGGTCCTCCCCCAGGAGGGCGTTGAAGAGGCTGGATTTCCCCGCGTTGGGCCGTCCGGCGATTACCGCCAGGGCCCCTTCCTGGTACAGGCGCTCCCCCGGCCAGGCGCCGGCCAGTTTCCGCAGGCCGCCAAGCACGTCTTCCACGAGTTCCCGGCCAGGCAGGCCCTGCCCGGACAGGCCGAGTTCTTCCTCGTCGTAGTCCAGGTGAAGTTCCGTTTCCGCCAGGGCTTCCACAAGGCGGCGGCTTAGCGCGGCGATCTCCCCCTGGAGTCTCCCGGCCAGCCGGTTCAGGGCGTGTTCGCGGCCGGTATCGGTCTTTGCCCTTACCAGTTCCATGACCGATTCGGAGCGGGTAAGGTCGATTTTGCCGTTCATGAAGGCCCGGAAGCTGAATTCCCCCGGCAGGCTTTCCCGGAAACCCGCGATGTGGAGGGTCTCCAGCACGGCCCTGACCGTGGCCGTACCCCCGTGGCAGGTAATATCCGCCCCTTCCTCGCCGGTGTAGCTTTTGGGGGCGCGGTATACGGAGACAAGGACCTCGTCGATCAGTTCCCAGCCCGCGTTCCGGGGCCGGCGGAGCCAGCCGTGGAGGACGCTGTTCCCCGCGGCCGCGCGGAGCGCGGCGGGCCGTGAGAAAACCCTGGAGAGCAGGGCCAGTGAACCGGGGCCGGAACCGCGGATAAGGGCCAGGGCGCTTTCCCCCGGCGGTGTGGCAAGGGCGGCGATGGGGGCTTCGTCCCCGTAGAAGGGTTTGGGCATGGCTGCTAGGGCCGGGGTTCGGGCGCGGTTGCCTCCGCCAGGCGCAGGCGGAGGAAAAGCCAGGGGGCGGCGGGGCAGACGCAGAATCCCGCAAGGGCAAAACGGGCAAAGAAAAAGAGGGGGTAGAGCGGGGAATGTTCTTCCGGGGCCAGGCGGCCCAGGAGCGCGAACAGGATGATCAGGGAGGCCATGCCGGCGGCGAAACGGAGTCCCAGCTTCAGGAACCGCGCCGGGCCTCTGGTCCCGGCCCCGGCCCCGGCGGCGCGGAACCCGACATGGCTGTAGTTGAGGCCGCAGCCAAGGCCAAGGCCCAGAATCAGGGCTCCGGGCATCAGCATTTCAATCCGGGGCCGGTAGAGGATCAGGACAAAGGCCAGGGCGGAGCAGAGGATCATCTGAAACCGCCGGCCCCCGCGGATCAGCGCGGCCTTGAGCCTGTCCCCCGCCAGAAAATAGGCGGTCAGCGTCAGGGCGCCCAGAATCCAGCCCCCCAAGAGGTCGGTCGGGAAGTGGACGCCCAGGTAGAGCCGGGAAAAACCTACCAGAAGGCTTATCACAATGGCGATGGGGAACGCCCACTTCTTTCCGGTCCAGGAGGCGATGATCATCCACAGAACCAGGGAAATTTGGGCGTGGCCGGAGGGAAGGCCGTTTAAATTCTCCGGGATTATCCCCACGGAGGGGTCCCAGCCCTCCCAAAAGGGCCGGGGCTGGGCCAGCAGGTGCTTCAGGGCCATGTTGATCCACAGGGAGATCAGGACCGCCAGGCTTAGCCGGAGCCCCTTTTCCTCGTCAACGCACCAGAGTACAAGGGGAAGGATCACCAGGTAGACAGGGGCGGCGCCCAAATTGGTGATCAGCTTCATAACGGCGGTAAGGGCGGGGTTGCCGTGGGACTGGACCAAGCGGATCAGATCCAGCCCCCACAACAGTATCAATTCCATATCGTGTTCAGTTAAGCCCCGTGTTGTCCGCGGCCGCCGTTTGCGCCGGGGCTTCATCGTTATCGCCTACCGGGGACAGGCGGAACAAGGCGGAAAAATCGTCTATCACGGCAACGGGGGCGGGAACCGGGGGGGCCTTTTTAAGGGTAGACGCGGGACCGTCCAGGTTTTCCACAGTCTGTTCCTCCGTACCCGGCGGCGTTCCCAGCCAGGAGCGCAGTTCCCCCTGCGGAAGATTGTTCAACTCCAGTTCAAGTCCCCGCGACGGGGCTTCCCCCATCTCCTGCCTGGCGGGGGGGGCTGGAACGCCGGTCTCCGGGGAAGCCGTGGCCGGAACGCCGGTTTCCGGGGGAACCTGGGGCAGCAGTGAGGAATCCGCTGGCACAAAGGACAGGCTAAGGCCGGTTTTCCGGATTTCCACGTCAAGCGCCAGCCCCATAAAGGAAGCGTAGGCCCCGTCGATCTCCATCGGATCGCTGAGGATACGGCCGCCCCCCCCTTCCGCTTCAAGGTAGAGGGCGTTTTCCGCCAGGAAAAGTCTGAGGGTAACGGCATTGGGCCCGTAACCGAGCATGGCGCTTAGAATTGTCCCCTCGCTCAGTGGGAAGAAGTGAACAAAGAAGCGGAGCAGGCCCGTTTTATCCCCGGCGGAGATCGCCGTAAGGTCAAGTACCCTGGGGGAAGCCTCGTAGCTGTCCCCGTTTTTCAGGGCAAGGCCGTAGATCTGGGCCGCCGGATACCACAGGGGGGTGCCGGTTCCCGTATGTTCCCGGCTCAATTCCGCCCCGGTCCCCGTTTCCCGCAGATCGCCGGACAGTTGGTACTGGTAGAGGAACTCGTTACTCCGGGCGGCAAGGGGCGGGGTCTCCTCAACCTGGGACGAGACGGGCAGGGAAAGTTCCTGTACGATCCCCTTTGCCGCCTTTTGGGGTTCAAGGGGGAACAGTTCCGCCCGGATCGTGTGGAAACCGGTCTGCCGCGACGCCTTCCAGAGTATCCGCGCCACTCCGTCGCTTACAAAGCCCTCGCCGATTCGGCGGGAGCCGTTGTACCAGACGATGTAGGGGCTAAGGTCTTCCCCGTAGTTCACCTGGGTTTCCAGCATCACGTTAAGGTCCTGGGGTACCAGGTGCCTGTTCCCGTAAACCCCGGGCAGGTAGTAGCGGATGCCCCCGCTTGAAAATTCCTGGTCCCCGGTATAGAGGATCTGCCGTTCGGCGCGGCCCAGCAGTTCCTGCTTTCCCCGGATTTCAAATACCATTGTGTAGTAGCCAATTTCAATGTCCCCGGCCAGCGGAAAGGGGGGGAGCTGCCCGGTAAAGTTATTCACCGGTATCACAAGGCTGTGCGCGGTGGACGGGTCCGTGACGGTTCCCGCCGGAACCGCCGCCGTTTCATCGCCGGACTTAGGTACGCCGGATTCTGAGGGGCTTTCCGCCGTTTCCAGGGGCTTTTCCAGCCCCGGCGAACCTTCTGTTGCCGGCGTATCCGTTTTTGAAGCGTCCACGGTGTTTTCCGTGGTGGTTTCCGCCGCGGGAACAGGCTCGGTCGTGTAACGAACCCGGTTTCCCACCGGCTTTCCCCCGGAATCCTCCAGGTATACCACCAGGTTGGCCAGGTCCGGATCGCCGGCCACGGAACTGGAAAAATAGGGTAGAATCGTATCGTCCGCCGTGATAACCGAACACTCATCCAGCGAAGAATGGTTGACCAGGGCGTTTACCCGGTAGGTCCCAATGGAGGGCAGAACGGTATCCAACTGATTACAGGCGCTCATGAGGATAACGAGAGCCGTAAAAAGAGTCGCCCGCTTCAGGACACGCATAACCATAGTCTATTATACTATCGGCACCGGGAAAAGACTACCGGATTGTATTGAGGGGGGACAGGTGAGAGCTACACGCGCTATTGTGTACCTGGACAGGTTCAGGGAGAACATCCGCGCCGCGGCCGCCTGGGTGGGGAAGCGGAGGCTCTGCGTTCCCGTTAAGGCCGATGCCTATGGCCACGGGGCCCTCCCCCTGGCCCGCGCCGCCCTGGAGGCGGGGGCGGATTTCCTGGCCGTGGCCCTTGTCCAGGAGGGGGAAGAACTGCGGCGGGGGGGGATAAGGGCCCCCATCCTGCTCCTGTCCCAGTGCCAGGACGGGGAACTGGACGATCTGGCGCTGAACGATCTGAGCCCCTTTGTTTCCGGCGCCGCCGCTATCGACGCCCTGGCGGGGACCGCCCGCGCCCTGGGGAAGGAACTCCAGGTCCATCTGAAGGTGGACACCGGCATGGGCCGCGCCGGCTGCCGCCCCGAAGAAGCGGCGGCCCTGGCCGCGCGCGTCCTGTCCCACGGGAACCTGCGCCTGGCTGGAACCGCCACCCACCTGGCCGTCTCTGATTCGCCGGCCCCCGCCGACCTGGCCTATACCGGGGACCAACTGCGGCGTTTTGACCGGGCCGTCAAGGCAATCCGGGCCGCCGGCATCGATCCGGGGATCCTCCACGCCGCCAACACCGGCGGGGTTGTGTACCACCCCGATTCCTGGCTTGACATGGTCCGCCCCGGCATCCTCCTCTACGGCTGCGGCCCCCGCGGCGCGGCGGAAGGGCCCGGCCCCGCCACGCGGCCCGTCATGGAACTGCGCAGCGCCGTGGCCGCCGTCAAACCCATCCGGAAAGGCGAATCCGTTTCCTATGGCCGCGCCTGGACCGCGGCGGAAGATACCCTTGCCGCCCTTATCCCCATTGGCTATGCGGACGGCCTGCGCCGTGGTCTAAGCAACAACTGGTTTATGGAAATACGGGGCGGGACGTACCCAATTATCGGCCGGATCTGCATGGACCAGTGCGTGGTGGACCTGGGACCGGACGGGGCCGGAATTGTCCCCGGCGACGATGTTCTTGTGTTTGGCGAAGGCCCCGGCGGCGCCGCGCTTATGGCGGAAAAGCTGGGAACAATTCCCTACGAAATTATCTGCGGCATAGGAAAACGGGTGCCCCGTATCTATGCGGGTTAATTGTTATTTTTACATACGGGTAAAAGATACTACAAAAACTGTGTTCTATTTTAAGGTTCTTACGCGGCAAGTATTTCTGTTATTTATTTGATGTATCCAAAAACAAAAAAACAAAAAATATTTACAGAAATGCTTGAAAAGAATCTCGAAGAACTATAGATTCGAGACTAGTTATTTTATCCGTCCCATTTCGTCAGATTACGGGACGATGGTTCTGAGTTTGGAAGATAAGTGAATCTTGACTGCTTTCCCCCGCGCTGGTTTCAACATTAGCCGGATACTGAAACCCGTATATCCAAATGATGCCCCACGTACTCATCTGTCAAAGGACGGGAATAACTAAGGAGATTCTTTTTATGATAAAGAGACGGTTTTCACAATTTGTGTGGTTTTACGGCGCAGTAACATTCGTTACGCTGTTGGCCAGCGCATGTTTAAACCCGGTCGATTTTAACCCAAAAGACATCAAGCTTAACGTCAATGTTTCAGGCTCAATCAAAATCGACGATGTGGCGGTCATGTGGCTTATTAACCGTACCAGAACGGTGGATATTATCAGTTTCACCATAGACCGCCCGCAGGCGGCCAATGAGACCGACGCACAGTATACCTATCCCAAAAATTTTACCGGCAAACCAGAACACGGGACAAGTCTTGCCTCGTATCACGTTCCTTCGGAAATGCCCTACTCCATAACGGTGGTATGGCAGAACCCCGAGAATCCCGTTGAAACCGGCGTTATCGGGCCGTTTGATGTCCAGTTCCCCCGTGCCCAGGACTACAAGTACTACCTGTACCGGACACTTGAAGGCGAAATTGTTCTTGTGAACGAAGACAAAATGAAGGAACTGCCCCCGAATCCTGACGCCAACTACCCGGACCCCCAGCCTTCCAGCGTCAACGCCCAAACCTTTGTGGTGATGAACGTAACGCCGGATCAGAACATTGACGTTGTGGAATTTGTCAAGAATCCCTCCACCTATGTCATAGCCAACGAACCGGCGGCCAAAGACCAGGAAATGATCCTTCTGGGTTCCGGTTCTTACGAAGCCAAGGTTTACTACATCAAGGACGGAATCCGCCACGAGACCAGGGTAAAAAACGCCGTTGTTACCAAAGAGGACAGCAGCATGGCGTTCAGGACCAACTACCTGTACTTCTACAAGACCATTGGCGGCGACTGCCAGTTGACCCAGGTCTGGCCTCCCATCCCCAACGACGCTTCCGATGTGAACAAACCGGAAGACGCGCTGAACGCCAATCAGGGAATTCTTGAAATTGTCAACAACGCCACCCCGCATCTGGCCCATGACATTATAACCAGGATAAACATAAACGGTTCGGAGTACCCCAACGGCACGCACACCGGGAATTACATGTCCCCCGGGGAGATCAACAGGTATATTGTTGACGTAGGACCCGTCCACGTCTCCTTTATGCCCCAGGATCAGCAATACTACGGGCAGCTCAGTACCAGGGAAATTAAGTCCAGAAAGGTTACTACCCTGCCGTACACCAATAACATGGGTAACCCGTTTGCCTTCCCGGAAGACGACGGACATGGGTCGGGCCTTATCAAAGTTGTGAACAATTCTACCGGCGTAGTAACCAGCGTTGGTATTTACGACAAGAACGACCTTTCAAAATCCATGTTCATAGGCTACGACGGGTTTAACCCCCCCAGATCCATCCAGTACGGCAAGATGGGCCTGGTCCCGGTGGTTGGTACCGACGCGTTCCCGCTGGTTGCCGGCCTTAACCAGCTTGTTCAGGTAGTCCTGGAAACCCCCGACGGCGTTGTGGTAGTCGAGCGTGTAGCCGATCTCAGGGGTAACATCGTTACCATCGAGATAAGCCAGGGCAACCTGGGCACGAGCGAAGCCGGCGGCGGGCGCAAAGGTTCCAAGGTGGTAGTGGAAAACCAAACCACAACCCCCACAACCATTTTGGGCGTTTATGTGTACAACAGGGACAACGAGGCCGCTATGGCGATGTACCCGCTGAGTGTTCTAAGCCCCCCCAAGGGGACAGCTTCCCTATATGTGCTTAGTACCATAGGTCTTCCCATTGTGCAGGGCGCCCAGTACAGGGCCAGAGTCATCGTGTACGGCAACGGTTTAACCGGGATCATCGACAAGGACTTTTCCCCCAACGGCCAGCTTTACAGCACGGACCCGGACAAGAACATCAGGTACCTTACGCTTACCCAGGATGATTTGAAGAACAAGGCCTCCGGACTCATCGAAACCTTTGTTCCCGTTACCGGCATAACGGTTTCGCCCAGCCCCTACGATCTGCTCTCCATCACCGAATCCGACCTTGACGGCGGCAACAAGACCCTTAGACTTGGCGGCGCGCTTAACCTTAACCACACGGTAACGGTTAAACCGGCCAACGCCAGCAAAAAAACGCCGATTTCCTGGGCGCTTAAATCGGGGGCCACGGGCTCTGTCAGTCTTGGAAACAACGGTGTTCTTACCGTTACCGGGATTGCCGGCGCGCCCAACAACACCGTTACCCTTACCGCCCTTATTAAAGACGCCGCGGGAAACTGGACATCCTTTACGGACTTTAGCAGTGATATTACCATCCGGCTGAACTACCAGAATACGATCCGCACCACCAGGGTTACCGGCATTGACCTTGCTGCCAGTCCGGTAGTTGAAGTTGAGGAAGGCCACACACTGGACCTTAAAGCCCTGGCCACCCTGAATCCGCCCCGTGCCAACATCAACGGTGTACCCATAACGAAGGATGACCTTACCTGGGCCATTATCAATCCTACCGCTTCCACCGGTTCGTCAGTCTCCGGTTCTACCTTTACCGCGGGAACAGCCGGCAGCGTTACTGTTCAGGCTGTCCTGCCCGCCAATAAAAACGGCGGAGGCTCCAACATAACCGCGTCCACGCTTATCCGTGTTGTCCAGGCGGCCCAGCCCTTTATCCCGGTTACCGGCATGACGATGACCGGAGGACCCCTGGTACTGCCGTTCTACACCCAGACCAATTCTTCCGGGGTACGCAGCCTGGCCGGTCAGGATCATCAGATAAACCTGAGCGCCTATACGGAGATCACCCCGTCCAACGCGACGGTCCAGTCCCCCGTGGTCTGGCAGATCCGTTCCACAAACGCCCCCGCCAACACGGTGGAGATACGAAACGATCACTGGCTTAGCGTCATAGGGCTTGCCAACAACAACAATACGGTCCGGGTAAAGGCGACCATAGCAAACGCCCGGAACGGCACCCAGGATTTTACCGCGGAATTCGATGTTACGCTGCAAGAGCATAACTCCCGCCTGGTTGGTCAGGGAGAACTCGGCATAAAATCGGCAACCATCACTGTGGGCGAAAAGATCGACCTTGCCACCCTTGTTACGCTGCCGCCGAACGCGCGCGTTGACGTACCCGATCCTCTGGTTTCCAAAGGCCCCATAACGGCGGCCGACCTTACCTGGGAAATTGTAAGCGGCGCCAACTGCGCCGGCCTTTCCAGGACCGGGCTTAGCGGAACTTCCGCCGGGACCGTTATCGTCAAGGCTACCCTGCCGGCGGCCAGGAATGGCCAGGTTATCGGCGGAAGCGCGGTAACTGCCCAGGGCGTTATCGTTGTTGCCGCTCCGGAACCGGTCCGCCCCAAACAGCTTACGCTGCGCTTAATCAAGACCGGCGGCAGTGATTCTGTAGTCCAGCTTGTTCTGGTACCGGTAACCAGTGATACATACCCCCAGGCCATTCACCGTACCGGCCATACCAGGGTCCAGTGGGCCCACCAGTTTATGTACAAGTCCCAGGATCCTTCCCGCAAGAATTCCTTCATGGAATGGGTAAAGCGGTTCTCCGGCGTCAAAATTATCAGTATTGCGAACTTTGCCAAGGAGAAGGAGTGGGTTGACGTAGCCATAGACTGGCCCACCGGCAATATTACCGGGTACCACGTCTTCTTCATCGAAGGTGATAACCGTGTCAGGGGTTATGCCAATCCGGGAACCCTTGATCCGCACAAGGACAAGAACTTTATGTTCTTCCTGCGCCCCGATTATCTCTACGATAATTACCTTGTGCCAATGGGTACGACCAAGGCCGATGGGTACAAAGAGGTGAACCCCGCGGCAACACCGTTCCGCCGGGTTATCCCCATAGGCTACGACTCGTGGAACAACACGGCCAGCATCATGAAGTCCAGGGGCGTAAGTGCCCAGCCCCTCCACGACCTTAGCGACTTTTAACGGGTTCTAACACACGGCGGTCCTTTTGGACCGCCGTTTAACTTTTGCGAGGAATGTTTATTAGAGGATAGTTTTATGAAAAAATATGCCATTTTTTTCGGGTGCCTGTTTTCCACAGTAACCCTGTTTGCCCAACTGCGGGACGATATTACCGTGTACGTTGCCCCGGTCGTCGGGGGTATGCCAGAACAGCAGATGTTTTTCGCGGAAAATTTCAAGATGGAACTTATGGGCGCCAACTACACCGTGGTGGAGAATCAGGCGGATTCCGATTACACCATGAACCTGTCCATTACCCAGGACGTTGAGGCCAGCTACGAAGATGGGTACGGCCGACTGACGGCGGAACGGATCGTCAACGTTCTTCTGGTTTCGCTCATGTCCACCGAAGACGCCCGCGAGGTCCTCCGGTTTTCCTGGGCCTTTGAGACCCTGGCGGAGATGTACGAGTGGAACCTCCACCTTATCTACCAGGCTATGGCAAACGTGCCCCTTACCAAACTTACCGGCGTGGTGGACACCAACCACTGGCGGAACAAGTGGGTCTACCTGCGGGGCTCCTTTGACTACCCCATAACCTTTTACGCCGTAAACCCGGCCAACAGCAGCATTTCCCTGCCCAACCCCACCAAAAAAGAGGATTACGCCCGCCTTGACCACCAGATACGCCCCTTCCCGGGGGTTACGCTGGGCGTTGAATTCCAGTTCCTCAACTGGATGAGCGTTGAAGGGGACTTCCAGGTCAGCTTTGGCGAACCCCTGATTACGACCCTTATCCCCGCCATCCAGGTGGCGCTCAAGTTCCCCCTTAAACCCGCGCGGCACTTCATGATCGAACCCTATGGGGTGGTGTCCTTTCCGTCCACCACCGCCACCAACACCTACGAATTCCCCAGGTACGGCCTTGGAGGCGGCATGCAGATAGCCGTCAAGGGCGGGGAGGCAGGCGGCTTCTTTGTGGACATCAACTACATTCACTTCATGGGCGATGTCGTAACGGCCAACACGTTTGACCCAAGCAGACCCGAACCCTACCGGCTGCGCTGGAGCCGTTTTTCCCTTGGCCTTGGAGTAGGCTACAAAATCGGTTTCTTTAACCGGAACAAGGACGACCCCGGCCGTTCCATCACCGTTACACCGTAACGCGGATTTAACGGAGAATTTAACGGGGGATTTATAGGTATCCGGTAAAAAAAGCAAAGAATCGCCGGAACGTTATTGAAAAACGGGTAAAACCACGCTAGATTAGGTATAACTGGACGAAAATAATAAAGCGCCGGACCGCCGGCCCCGGTAAATTTGACATAAAAGATGTAAGGCCTTCAACGATTCGGATTTTTGGGAGGGCCGCGGGAGTTTTTGATGAAACGGTTCGTGGAATTTTGGCGGCAAAAGACCCATGTATCGCAGGTGTTGTTTATTCTGGCCATGATGTACTGCGTAAGTTCCATCAATGTCCTGCTTCTTGCCCTGGGGGTGGTCCGTTGGATACCCCAAGCCTATCTAAATCCCAGGGTTCTTATCTGGTTTTCCATAATCAGCTTTGGCTTTGCCCTGCTGCTCTCCGCCTATCACTTTAGTACCTTTATCATTAGACGCAAGCGGAGAGAGGATTATGATGAACCTTCCCGGGCCGGCGGGGATAAGGCGGCGCGGGGCCGGTAATAACACAGACCCGTTCGTAATTGGGAAAGAGGGTGGCGTTCCATGAAAAAGTACTTACCAGGTGTTATGTTCTTGTGTTCCGTGATGGCCCTGTGCGCCCAGTCGCGGGACGATGTTACCGTATACGTTGCCCCGGTCATCGGGGGAATACCCGAACAGCAGATGTTTTTCGCGGAAAATTTCAAGATGGAACTTATGGGCGCCAACTACGCCGTGGTGGAGAACCAGGCGGATTCCGATTACACCATGAACCTGTCCATTACCCAAGACGTTGAGGCCAGCTACGAAGACGAGTACGGCCAAATGACGGCGGAACAGATCATCAATGTCCTTACGGTTTCGCTTATGTCCACCGAAGAAGCCCGCGAACTCCTCCAGTTTTCCTGGGCCTTTGAGACCCTGGAGGAGATGTACGAGTGGAACCTCCACCTTATCTACCAGGCTATGGCAAACGTGCCCTTTACCAAGGTTACCGGCGTGGTGGACACCAACCACTGGCGGAACAAGTGGGTCTACCTGCGGGGTTCCTTTGACTACCCCATAACCTTTTACGCCGTAAATACGGAAAAAAACAAGAGCATTTTCGCCCAGGATAACGGCCAGGCAACGGATCACGCCCGCCTTGCCCACGAGATCCGCCCCTTTCCGGGGGTTACGCTGGGCCTTGAATTCCAGTTTCTCAACTGGATGAGCGTTGAAGGGAACTTCCAGGTCAGCTTTGGGGACCCCTTTGGCGCCACATTTATCCCGGCCATCCAGGTGGAACTCAAGTTCCCCCTTAAACCCTCCCGGCACTTCATGATCGAGCCCTATGGGGTCGTGTCGTTCCCGTCCACCACGGAGTCGACTACACGGCAGTTTCCCACGTACGGCCTTGGCGGAGGCATGCAGTTAGGGGTTAAGGGCGGGGAGATGGGGGCCTTTTTTGTTGATGTCAACTACATCCACTTTATGGGGGACGTGGTAACGGCCAACAATTACGATTCAAGCAGGCCCTATCCCCAGAACCTGTACTGGCATCGTTTTTCCGTCGGCCTTGGGGTGGGCTATAAGATCGGCTTTGTGAACCGGAACAAGGACGATCCGGGCCAGGTTGTTACCGTCGCGGAGTAGTAGTTGGTTGGTTGATTAAGCTAAAACACCACAAACCACACGAAAAACACGAACAAAGGCGCCACGTTCACGATAAAAGTTCGTGATGGTTCGTGAAGTCCGTGGTTTTTAGCCGCATCGTTAGTCAAATCAGCCTATTGGTAGTGCGGGGCGGGGATAGCCCGGCGCTCTCATAGCAAGAACCAATCTTCACATTGCCGTGGAACTATGGGGATTTGATGGAAATTTGGGTGAAAACCCGGTATTATGCCAGGATTGGGCGGGAAATAATTGAAAATTATCTTAAAACGTGATAAATTATGGGTAGTTGGTTAATATTTCGTATAATGACAATGGA
>JAIRND010000205.1 GCA_031258225.1 Treponema sp.
CATCTGCCAGTGGCGGAAAACCCGTTTTTTAAGACTTTCTAAATTTTTACGTGATGGGGGGGGGGGGGGGGGGGCATGTACGGCTATTTTTTTATTCTTTCCGGTATGGAGCATTTAATTCCCCCTTTTAGAGTTTTTCCCGGGCAATAAACCCAGGATTTATAAGTTAAGTCATGGTACCCCTCTTTTTTCCTCTTGTCAAGCGAATTTTTTTAAAAAACGTAAAAAAAGATAGCCCCAAAATGCGCCCACTTGAGAATTGCCGGGAGCGGTCTATCATGGCCGCCAGTACTCCCCGGCGGTATCAATAAGGGCTTTGAGGTTTTCATAGGAAACGTCAATCTGGATTTCCTGGGAAGGCGATGTAAGGTAGCCGCCGCTCCGGCTCATAAGCTCTATTACCCTCCGGGCTTCGGCCTGTACTTCCGCCGGGGTTCCGTAAGGAAGGGTCTTTTGCGTACTTATGCCGCCGTAATAACTGATATGGCCGCCGTATTCCTTCTTGAGAAATTCCAGGTCCATACATTCAGGCTGTACGGGGTTAAGGCAGTCCACTCCCAGTTCCACAAGATCGCCCATGATCCTGAGAATGTTTCCGCAGGAATGGATGAATACCTGTTTGCCGTATTTTTTTATAAGGTCGTATTCCTGTTTCTCGCCGGGCTTTATCATGGTTCTGAAACACTCCGGGGACATAATGATGTCCCGCTGGGTACCCCAGTCGGAACCCAGGAGTACGGCGTCCAGTTCCGGGGCGGTAAGGAAATTTTCGAGCATCACCAGGTTTTTCCTGATGATAAGGTCAAGGAGGGCCTGCGCCCATTCGGGACTGCCCGCAAGGTCGGCGAGGAAATTTTCTATGCCTCTGGCGAAGTAGGCCTTTTCCCAATGGCTGCCCCAGACGGTGGCTACAACGTACACGTCGTAACGCTCCCGGATATAGGCTATCTGTTTGAAAAAATCTTCGTAGCTTCCGGTTCCCCTGGTGTCGGGAAGGTAATCAGGAGGCTCAGGCTCCTTGAGGAAGACATCGGTCAGGTTGTACCAGTTCCACCAGGGGGCGTACACGTGGAGTATGTGGTTCCCGATGGAAAGGGAGACCGCCTGGGCCAGGCTGATGACGCCGGCCTCGTAGTCCTCCCGGGCCCGTTTGTCAGGATAGTCCCGCAGCAGGGCTTCCCCGTAAGCCTGGTAGCCTTCGCCGGTAAGATGAATCGCCTGGGGGACTTTCCCCGGATTCCTGTGGGCCAGGGTTTCGATAACCAGTTCGCGGTTCGTCATGGCTTGTCTGAAACCGGAAACCGGTAAAACGACAGAATCGGAATGTGGGAAGCAAAATCCACCGGGGTAAACCAGGGGGGGTTCATATCCGCCGCGCCTGAAACCGTACAGTCCGGGCCGGCGGGCCGTTCCAGCCGCAGGATGACGGCAGCTTTTTCAAGGGTATAGGAGACAACCCGTATCCGGCCCTCCTTGTCCTCAACCGTAAGGGGAAGCTGTTCGGGAGGCTCCTCAAAAGCATAGAGCCGGTTGTACACCGGGGCAAAGGTGAGCCTGATACTGTCCGCCCCCGTCAGGCAGGCGGTCTTGATGTTCGGGGCTTCGTAACCGTAAGGCTTCCCGTAGAGCCGCCGCAGCGCCACTCCCGCCAGCCTTTCCCCAAGTACCAGATTGGCCGAGGCGCTCAGGTGTATCGCGTCCGAAAGGGTGCAGTCTGTGGTGGGGACTACAAAGACATTTTCAATTTCCTCAGCGGCGCGGCGCTGGGCCTCCCGGATCATCCCCCAGCCGGTGTGGTTGTTATCGGAGTTGGTAAGCCGGGCTATCTGCACCGTCAAAAAAGGCAGAGCCGGATCTTTCAGATCCCCACGGAGCCGGGAGACCATCCCCTTGAAACGGTCAAGATAGGTGTCCCGGACTTCCGGTCCGGTGTCCGAACAGCCCTGGTACCAGAGAATACCTTTTACCGGGCTATTACCGGAAAGGGCTGCCATCATATTCCGGTAGAGGGGCCCGGTATCCGGGTCCCACTCCTGGAGGCTGCTCCCCCCTTTTGAGGTTTGGATAAGCCCCACCGGATAGCCGAGGTATTTTTTGAGCCGCCGGGCAAAGGCCAGATAGGGCGAATGGCCGGGATTCGCCCCTTCGCTGTTTACTTTTCCAACCGCGCCGGTATTCTCGTTGAAGGGATGGCCTGCCATATCCCAGCGGCCGTTATTGCGCAGGAGATGAACAGCCGGCTCCGGCGGGTCGTAGACGAAATCCTTCCCGTATCCTGCGGCGTTGCTTTGGCCGGCAATCACGTAGACATCGCCGATTCCGAAATGGTGCCGCATATCCCCCCGGAATCCCCATTCAAGGGCCAGGCCGTCTTCCTCGTTCAGACAGGTTTCGAGCCGGTAGAGGCCCCCCGCGGGAATGCTGTGGAGCGTAATTTCCCAGCGGTTGCCGCCAAGGTCTACCGCCGCTTTCCATGGTTCAACGGGGAAACCTGTCTCCTCGTCCACAATCCGGGCATATACAACCTTGCACTTATCCTGGGGAATATAGTACCCCTCAAGCCGGATATCGGCTTTTCCGTTTTTCTGCTGGATAACCTGCCAGTCATCCGGCCCCTTTTCGATGATAACTCCTGGGTTCATGTGCGCTCCTCTTAGTCATCCTACAGGTTCGCGTTGTGGCTTTTCAAGAGGACGTTGACACTTTGTTTCCAGCCCGCCAGGCAAAAAATGACCGAAATGACCGATACTCCGCCCATGATAAACAGTACCGCGTTCCAGCCCGAAATGTCCGCCGCCAGGCCGAAACCGGAAGACGCGGCAATACTCCCAAGGTAGACAAACGCGTTGATATGCCCGGAGGCAAAGGCGGTTAGACCGCTGGAACGGAAGATCAGGGGGAAAAAACTTACCAATGCCGTGTTGACCGATGTCATCATGGTAGCGCAAACCGCGAAACAGAAACAGGTAAGAACGATGCTGTTTTGTCCGCCAAGAATTATTGTCAATATACTGAGCAGGGCGATTCCGTAGAAGATCATGGCGGCAAGGAAGGGAAAGCGGCAGACATCGTAGATTCTCTTCGCGAAAAACGCCCCTCCTACCTGGGAAACGGGAATAACAACAGAAAGGAAAACGGCCATGGCGCTTTCGACATTGAACGTGTCATACATATAGGTTGGCAGCCATACGCTAATACCATCCCTGAGAAAACCGTTGCCGGCAGCCGCGGCGAAGGCAAACAAAAATCCCCCTGTCATAAGGGTCATTCCCCATCCGGGTTTTCTGACCTGTTCCGGACCGCCCTGTTGTTTTCCCGCCGGTAATGGCTCGTGCCTGCCGGTTTTCCGGCTGATTGCGGTCATTCCGAAAAACCAGATTATTCCGAAAACCAGCAGGATTATTGCCGGTACGAAAAAAACGGCCTGCCAGGGAAACCATTTAAGACAGGCCGCGGAAATGATAAAAGCCCCGGCGGATCCCGCTGCTCCGGTAGTATGCATAATGACCAGGCCGCCGGCTATTTTTTTTACCGGGAGCATGGTTGTCAGAATATTGACCATAAGGGGCCATAAGGCGGATTGAACAACACCGTTAAGGCACCACAGGATTCTCATTCCCATTAAAGGACCGGTTAAGGGCATAAAAAAATTAATCCCCCCGGCCAGTACAAAGACCGCGCCGATGAAAGCAACGGAATTTATCCGTTTTGCCAGGATGCTGTGAACAGCCTGGCCAATCATATAGGGGAAAAAGAAAAAAGCGCTAACCGTTCCCGCTTCCGCGCGGGTTATACCGTATTCTGTTATTATTTCAATAATACACGCATTGTAATTATAACGGCCAAGGTAGGAGAAAAAAGAGGCGAACCAGCAAAATATAACGATATGGTTTGAATACCGCGCGTTGTCATAACAGCGGAGCATGGTCATAAGTCCCGGGCCGCCGCCTGAATTGCGTCCCGCATGGCAATGGCGGCCCGCCGGGCCGCTTCCGCGGCAAAGTGGTTGTCCGCTTCACAGTCCGGTCCCTCGTGCGTCCTGCCCGCGGCTTTGAGTTCCACTGTCCAGGCCCGCAGAATGGAACGGGAGGCATTCACCACACCGCCGTTACCGTCCCGCAGCAGCAAGGCGGCGTCTTCCGCCGCGCCGCCCTGGGCTCCGTAACCGGGGATCAGAAAAAAAAGATTGGCGTAACGGGACCGGATCGCCGCCGCTTCTTCCCGTTCCGCGCCGGACTTTGGTTCCGCGCCTGCCACGGCCCCAAAGGCGCCATACCCGTGGATGCCCGGGCGGGCCCTTGCCAGGGCGCTAAGCTGGTTCCCTACCGCGTCATAAAGCCGGGACGGGACGCCGGCAGGCAGGCCGGGGGCATTCCGCAGTTCAAGGTACTCAAAATCCCGCATCCCCCTGTTGCTGGTCTTCATCAGCACAAAGGCGCCCTTTCCCGCGGTTTCGGCGTACTCAAACCAGGGCTCGATGGAGTCCATTCCCATGTAGGGGGAAAGGGTAACAAAGTCCGCCTCAAAGTCCCCCCCAAAATGGGCCAGGGCGTAACGGCGGGCCGTATCGGAAATATCCCCCCGTTTAATGTCGGCGATAACAAGAACACCCCGGCGGCGGATATAGCGCAGGGTTTCCGCGTAGGCCCTGAGCCCTTCAAGGCCCATAGCTTCATAGCAGGCGATCTGTACCTTGTAGCAGGCCGCCACATCAATGGTAGCCTCGATAAGGGCCTTGTTGTAGGTCAGTACCGCCCCGGCATCGGAACTGCCGCGTTCCCTGGGGGGTACGTATTCTATGGCGGTATCAAGGCCCACGCAGACGTGTCCCCGTTCCGCGACCGCCTCGTACAGTTTGTCCATGTTGTACATCTGGTCCTCCCGTAACACAGGCCCGCGTTCTCAGCGGAAATCGCCCGCGGACCTGATCTCGTCGCAGTATTCACAGCGGTAGGTCCGCTGCCGCGGATTTTCAAGGTGGAAGATATGGGGAATGTAATGTTCCGTAGAGGTGATGCACCTGGGATTTCTGCAGATCAGCACATTTTCTACACGTTCAGGCAGTTTAAGTTTTATCTTTTCGGTGATCTTCCCGTCCTCGATAATATTTACCGTGATGTTTGGATCGATAAGGCCAAGAACATCAAAGTTGATACTGATCGTGTTATCGATTTTGATAATATCCTTTTTTCCCATTTCCCTTGAATTGGCGTTTATTACAAAAGCTACGCCGTAACAGGCCTTGTCCAGTCCCAGCCAGTTGAATATCTTGATCCCCAATCCCGCCTTGATATGATCGATAACGATACCGTTTCTTATCTGTTCTATGTTAAGCATGGTCCACCCCTAAAATGCCGGAAATTAAGGCCATCCGGATATACATGCCGTATTTGGCCTGTTTGAAATACGCTGCCCTGGGGTCCGCGTCCACCTCGACGGCGATCTCGTTAACCCTGGGCAGGGGATGCAGGATGATAAGGTCCCCCTTTGCCCCCTCTAGTTTATCGGGACCAAGCACGTAGGTGTCCTTAAGGCGGATGTAATCTTCCTCGTTAAAAAAACGCTCCCGCTGCACCCTGGTCATGTACAGCACATCCAGGGTGGGCATGGCGTCCTCAAAAGCGGTGGTCTCCCGGTAGGGGATGCCCTGCCGTTCAAGGAGCCGGGTGATGTACTCCGGCACGTTGAGTTCGCCGGGGGAGATAAAGACCATGCTGAGATTGTCGTAACGGGCCAGGGCCTTTGCCAGGGAGTGAACCGTGCGGCCAAACTTCAGGTCCCCGCAGAAACCAACCGTAAGGCCCTGTACCGTGTCCCGCAGCCGTTCCCCCTGTTTGCCCCGCAGCCGTTTGATGGTTAACAGGTCCGTCAGGGTTTGGGTTGGATGGTGGTGGCCGCCGTCTCCGGCATTGATGACCGGTACACCCGCGTAACGGGAGGCCAGCAGGGCCGCCCCCTCCTTGGGATTCCGCATGACGATAAGGTCGGCGTAACAGGCCACGGTCCGTACCGTGTCCGCCAGGCTTTCCCCCTTGGCGGCGGAACTGGAACCCGGTTCCGCAAAGCCCAGGCAGCTTCCCCCCAGGCGCAGCATCGCCGCCTCAAAGGAAAGCCGGGTCCGGGTACTGGGTTCAAAGAACAGCGTAGCCAGAACCTTCCCCCGGCAGCTTTCCCGGAGGAAGCCCCCATCCTCCTCAATTTTTTCCGCCAGGTTAAACAGGCGGTCCATCTCTTCCAGGCTAAAGTCCCCCGGCTCTACCAGGGATCGTCCTTCGAGCATCGCCCCTCCTTGCGCATAAAAAAAGCCGCCCCAAGGCGGCCTTTTAACACCATATACTGAATACCATCCATCCATCCAAACTGTCCGAAACGTTTGAACAAAACCCGCATCATTGGGTCTACCCTAACAGGAAGGGGAAAAACATGCAAGACGGCAGCTTGACTTTTCCCCCGGCCGCGGTTAAAGATCAAGTTAAGGTTTTCAGGGCGGGGTGAGCCACACAACCTCTGGCGGTTTAAGGCAATTCCCCACCGGCGGTATAGCCCGCGAGTCCGGTCCTCCGCGTTAGGGGGGCCGGATTGAACCGGTGAAATTCCGGCGCCGACGGTACAGTCCGGACGGAAGAAAAACGATGACCGCTTGCAGGCGATCTTGAATTTCCGAAGACAGGCCCTTAAGGAGCAATCCTTGGGGGCTTTTTTTTGGAATTCGGGTGAAGTGGTGGTTTTATGGAGGTACGATGATGAAACGGGGTTTGCTGCCGGCTATGGTCCTGCTTGTAACAGGGTCGATCTTTGCGCTTGGAATCCGGGAGAACAATGCCAGGGATGAAGGCAATTTTTCGGTACTGGTCTATATCACCGGTGTGGCGGCGGGTAGTCCTCCTTACGAACTTCTGGTGGAGGGGGCCCAGGCCTTTGCCGCGTCCCGTCCCAACGTTACGATCAAGGTCTACGAGGCGGGGTTTAACCAGGCGGAATGGGAGGAACAGCTTACCTCGCTGGTGGCGGGGGGAGGGTACGATCTGGTCCTTGGTTCCAATCCTTCGCTGCCGGATATCTGCGTAAACGTGGGGAAAAAATTCCCCGGCCAGAAATTCATTATTACCGACGCGGAGTACCAGGGTAATCCCCAGATCAGCACGTACCTTTACAACCAGTATGAGCAGTCCCTCTGTCTGGGGTACCTGGCGGGGCTTGTTACCACCAGTTCCATGCCCCATGCGAACAGGGCGAAAAAAATCGGGTTTATCGCCGCCCAGGAGTACCCCATACTTAACAGGCATATTGTTCCTGGTTTTCTGGACGGGGCCCGCCTGGTGGATCCGGCGATAGAGATTGACTTTCGGGTTATCGGTAACTGGTTCGACGCAAACAAGGCCGCGGAACTTTCAGGCGGCATGATCGACGCCGGTGTGGATATATTCGCCTCCATCGCGGGCGGCGCGGCCCAGGGCCTGATCCGTACCGCCGCCGGGCGGGGGGCCTATATCGTGTGGTACAATACCAACGAGTACAACCTTGCGCCGGGGGTCATTGTGGGTTGTGGTTTCATGGGGCAGAAAAAACTGACTGAGGAGATACTCGCCGACGCCGTGGCGGGGAAGATACGTTACGGGTCTTCCCGTACTGTCGGCGTTAAGGAGGGCTACCTGGATTTTATTGATGATGATCCGGATTACATTGCCTCCCTTCCCCAGGATATCCGGGACAGGTTCGGCGCCTTTATGAACGATGTCCGCGCCGGCAGAATCGCCTATACGGTCCCCCCCCTGCGCTGAGGGCCGTAATGGGCGCGGAATACGCGGTGCGGCTGTGCCATATCACCAAAATTTATCCCGGTACGGCCCGTCGTGTGAATGACCGGATCGATCTGGAGTTAAAACAGGCGGAAATCCTGTGTCTGGCGGGAGAAAACGGGGCGGGGAAAACCACGCTGATGAAGATCCTCTGCGGGGTGGAACAGCCCACCGGGGGGGAAATCTTTATCAGGGGAAACCGGGTAACGATCTCCAGTCCCCTGGCGGCGAACCGGCTGGGTATCGGCATGGTTTACCAGCACTTCATGCTCTTTCCCGAATTGACGGTAGCCCAGAATGTGGTCATGGGCATTGAGCCCCGGAGGTGGGGGATTTTTTACGATCACCGGAAGGCTCTTGACCAGGTTAACGCCTTTATTGACGCCCACTATTTTGCCATCAGGGGCGATGCGCGGGTAAAGGACCTGACGGTGGGGCAGAAGCAGCAGGTGGAGATTATCAAGCTGCTCTACCGGAATGTGGACATCCTTATCCTTGACGAACCAACCGCGGTGCTGACGCGGCAGGAGACAGTATCTCTGTTTACTACGCTGCGGGCGCTAAGGTCCGCGGGCAAGTCAATAATCCTTATCACCCATAAACTGCCGGAGATTGGGGAACTATCGGACCGGGTGGCGGTGATGCGCCGGGGCGTGCTGGCGGGGGTGCGGGAGACCGCCGGGATCGATGTAAAAACCCTTTCACGGATGATGATTGGGGAGGACGGGGAGGACATGCCGGCGGGCGGGGAAACCGTGCCGGCTGCGGTAAGCGCGCCTGGTGATGAGGAGGTGCTGCGTTTCGACAATGTAACGGTGCGGCGCCGGGGCCAGAAACAGCTCCTTCTGGATCATCTGAGTTTCACGGTACACCGGGGGGAAATTCTGGGCTTTGCCGGCGTGGGTGGCAATGGTCTGGGGGTCCTGGAGGCCCTGCTGGGGGGGTTTTTGCCCCTGAATTCGGGGACGATCCGCCACCGGGGGCGGGATATTTCCCGTCTGCGTATCCGTGATCTGCGCCGGGAGGGCCTGGCCTATGTGCCGGCGGACCGCCTGCGGGTGGGGGCCGCGCCGGGGGCAACCGTGGAGGAGAACCTTATCCTGAATCGCCGGCGGGAATTTGCCCCCCGGTTTTTCTTTGATAAAAAGGCGCTGCGTGGTTTTACCCGGGAACTTATCCGGCGTTTCAATATTGCGGGCGGCGGGGATCAGGCGCTTGGGACCCTTTCCGGGGGCAATATCCAAAAGGTGATTCTGGCGCGGGAGATTGACCAATTCCGCGATTACATTGTATTTTCCGAACCCGCCTGGGGTCTTGATATTATGGCCGGAGATGCCGTGTACCGCGAGATACGGAAACTACGGGATTTGGGAGCGGCGGTGCTGCTCATCTCCACCAATTTAGAGGAGATACTCTCCCTGGCGGACCGGATCATCGTGCTGTACCGGGGTTCTGCGGCGGCGGAATTGAGGGATACCGCCAACATCCCTGATATCAGGGAAAAAATTGGCGCCTACATGCTGGGAGGAACGGCGTGAACAGTGATCGTAACGGGTTGGGGGGCTGGCGCGCCGGACACCCGTCGCCGGGTCTGGGGGGCCGCCGGGGGATGCCGGATGTTCCCCTGTATCCAAGCCTCTATACCGCTGCCGGTATGATCCTTGTTCTTGCCATTTCCCTGGTTCTGGTGGTTGTTCTGGCCTTTCTTTTCAGCAAAAGTCCCGGCAGGACGCTGTGGTTTTTCTTCCTGGGTCCCCTGCGGGATCGTTACCAGTTTGGCAATATGCTCAACGGCGCGGTGCCCCTGATCCTCGGCGGCCTGGGGGTCTCCATCGCCATGCGGGCAAACAATTTTAATCTTGGGGGTGAGGGACAGCTATACGCCGGGGCATTTGTCTCCACCATTATCGCGGTTGCCCTGGGGCGCGGGACCGGGTCGTTTGCGGGTTCGCCTGGCCTGGCCTGGCTGGGAGCCGCGGCGGCCCTATTGGCGGGGACGGTTTTTGCGGGAGCCGCGGCCTGGATTTCAGGTTTTTGCCGGGCCAGGTGGAATACCAGTGAATTGATTACGAGTTTTCTTATTTCCGGTTCCCTGGTTCTGATCGTTGACTACCTGGTAACCGGTCCCTTCATGGATCGGACGACCAACCTTCTTTCAACGGAAAAAATACCGGAGGCGTTCCGCTTTCCCCTGATACTTCCCCCTTCAAATTTAAATGCCGGTTTCTATTGTGCCCTGGGCTTGGTAGTCCTGGTTTCAGTGTTCCTGTTTTGGACCAGAACAGGCTACGAGATCCGTATGACCGGCGGCAATGAATTTTTCGCCCGCTACGGGGGTATAGAAACGGGGCGGATCACGATGTACGCCATGTTTCTTAGCGGGGCGTTCTACGGCCTGGCGGGGGGCTTTTCGGTATACGGGACCTACTACGCCACCATAAAGGAATTCTCCTCCGGCCTGGGCTGGAATGGCCTGGCCACGGCCCTTATCGCCCGCTTCCGTCCCGTCCTGATTCTTCCGGCGGCGGTTTTTTTTGCCTGGATTGGCGCCGGAGCCCGGATGGCCATGCAGTTTTCCGATGTTACGCTGGAAATTGCGTCCGTTGTCCAGGGGCTTATCCTGCTATTGGCGACGAGCCAGGTGCTGTTGAATATTTTTAAAAGGAGCGCCCCCCGGTGAGTTTTCCCCTGCTGCACAGCGCGGTAAATATTATGACCCCCATCCTCTTGGCCGGCACGGGGGGACTTTTTACCGGACTTTCGGGAATGCTTAACATTGCCCTGGAAGGACTTCTTTTAACCGGGGCCTTTTCGGCGGCGGCGGGGGCCTATTACACCGGGAGCCTTGCGGCGGGAGTCGCCGCGGGAATCCTTGGGTCCACGATCCTGTCCTGCCTGCTTGGTGTAGTAATTCTAAAACTTCGTGCCAATGTGTTTGTCGCGGGACTGGCGGTAAACCTGCTTGCCGGGGGACTATCGGTTGTTTTGTCCTTCCACCTTTTTGGCAAACGGGGGGTGGTAAATCTGCCGGGTCTGTCCCCGCTTCCCGCGCCGCGTCTTACCTCGATCCCGGTCCTGGCCGATCTTTTTTCGGAGCACAGTCCCTATGTCTACGCGTCCCTGCTGGTTCTTGTGGTGGGCGCCGTGATCCTCTATCAAACCCCGTTCGGGTTCAGGCTGCGTTCCTGCGACGGTCATGCCGACGCGCTGGTTTCCCTGGGGCTTAATCCCGGCACGTACCGCTTTACCGCCTACCTTATTTCCGGGTTTTGCTGCGGCATTGGCGGGTCTTCCCTCTCCCTGGGTCTTGGGGCCTTTGTTCCCAACATCTCCGCCGGCAAGGGCTGGATTGCCCTGGTGGTTATTTTTCTGGGGAACCGGAAGCCCCTGGGGCTCCTGGGGGCGGCCTTTATCTTTGGCCTGGCGGAGGCCTTTTCCAACTATGCCCAGGGGATCTTCCGCGTCGGCGCGGATTTTATTCTTGCCATCCCCAACATCTTTACCCTGCTGGCGCTGATCGGCATTTCGGTCTACTCCGGACGGCGGGAAAGGTAGGGCGGCCTACATCTCCGCCAGGGTCTGCCCTAGCACCTTGTCCAGGAGATCGCGCGGCGGTTCCTGAATGTAGCCCAGCTTCTTCATTTCTTCGGCAAGGGAACGGGTGGCGGTAATGTCGGCTTTGGCCTGCCGGTAAACATCGTCCCAATCACGGTTAATCCGGGCCAGGCCCTCGTTAACGGCTTCCCGTGCAACGTCGGCGGCTTCCCTGGCAAAGATATCGGTCTCCTCAATGGTAGCAATGATGTTGTCCGGGGCAAGACCCCGGCTTTCGGAGAATTCCGCGATGGAGTGGGCGCAGCGGATCGCCATCGTATCGCTTATTTTTTTGGAACGTACCGCCAGTACCCCTTTCAGGATGCCGGGGAAACAGATCGAGTTATTTACCTGGTTGGGAAAATCCCCGCGGCCGGTGGCTACGATGTAGGCCCCCTCCTCTTTGGCGGCGTAGGGCCATATTTCCGGGACCGGGTTCGCGCAGGCAAAAACAATGGCCCCGGAGGCCATGGAACGGACCCACTCCCGCTTAACGGTGTCCGGTCCGGGGGACGAAAGGGCGATAAGCGCGTCCGCCCCCTTCATTGCCTGGTCAATGGAACTGACGCAGCCGGGATTGGTTATTTCGCACAGTTCCCATTTGTGGCGGGCGCCGGGATTATCCTGAAGGTCCCCGCGGTTCCGGTGAAGGGCCCCCTTGTTGTCAAAGACGACCATGTTCTCGCCCCGGCCCCCGTCGGCAAGGATGAAGCGGGCAATTGTACTGTTGGCGGCCCCCGCCCCCAGCAGCACAATTTTTACCTTGTCTATGGGCTTGCCCGCCAGCTTAAGGGCGTTGATCAGGGCCGCAAGGGTAACGCAGGCGGTACCCTGGGCGTCATCGTGCCACACGGGAATGTCGCAGCTCTCCCGTAGTTCGCTTAACACCCGGAAACAATTCGGCTGGCTTATATCCTCCAGGTTGATGGCCCCAAAGGAGTGCTGGACCATTTTTACAAACTCGATGATTCTTTTTGGATCGTGCTTTCCGTCCGCGTCTCTGGAATCCACGCACAGCGGAACCGCGTCAATTCCCCCCAGGTACTTCATGAGCAGGGCTTTGCCCTCCATTACCCCCAGACCGCCGGCGGGTCCGCAGTCCCCGTCTCCCAAAACCCTTGTTGAATCGGAAACCACCGCCACCGTATTTCCCCTGCCGGTAAGATCAAAGGAGGCGTCCGGGTTTTCGCGGATAGTTGTGGAAATTTTCGATACACCCGGCGTATACCACAGGTTAAACCAGTTAAGCCCAAAGATACCGCAGCGGGGCAGGGTTTGTATCTTGCCGCCGTAGTAACGGTGCAGGGCCAGGGAGAGGTTCTTGAAAAACGCCGTCTTTGCCCGGGCGATTTCCTCCTGCCCGAAACCGGCGGGGAACAGGACCTCAATATTGTCGAGACTT
Organism: Treponema sp.; assembly: GCA_031258225.1. Lineage (GTDB taxonomy): Bacteria > Spirochaetota > Spirochaetia > Treponematales > Breznakiellaceae > JAISFT01. The sequence continues at coordinate 12,796 of JAIRND010000205.1, forward strand.
AAATTATCAAAAGGCATAATCCCTCCGGATGTGCATGGTATCCACGGACTGCCGCAGCTTAAAGCCCACAGGCTTTAAGCCCACGGGCCTACAGCCCAGGGCCTAACGCCCACGGGCCTACAGCCCATGACAGTGCTTGTACTTTTTGCCGGAACCGCAGGGGCATGGCTCGTTGCGTCCGACTTTGGGGACGGAACGGACCACGGTAACCGGCGCCACGGTCCCGTCCTCGTACATCCACCGTCCCTCCTGCTTTTTGAAACGGGCCCGTTCACGGTGCAGGTCTTTAAGGCCCTTCCGCTCGTAAGAAGCCTCAAACTCAACAATCCCCTCCGTATCGCCGGGACCGCCATTTTCCACGGCGATAATTTTAAGCCCCAGCCATTTTGACTGTTCGCTCCATGCCTGGGTTTCCCGGCGGTCAATGTCGGTCTTTCCGTTGGACAGGCAGGTGTTGATGATATAGTCGATATTGTGAACCGCGTAGGCGGTATAGCGGCTGCGCATCAGCGCCTCCGCCGTTGGCGGATTTTCCGCGCCGGAGATATAGGGGCCGCAGCACTCCTCGTAGGGAAGCCCTGAAAGGCAAGGACAGGTACTCATAACATCGTTTCCACCGGTAGTAAAACAGAATTCGCGCCGAATGTAAAGGGCTGCTTGACCATGTTTGCCCCCTGTGGTTAACTCAGGGCAGGCTGCCTGGCCG
>JAIRND010000229.1 GCA_031258225.1 Treponema sp.
ACCTGGACGCCCCACTGTATCGACGGCGCCTGGTCCCAGTACCACGACATGCAGCTTGCGGACATCGACGGCGACGGGAAGCCGGAACTGGTAACAGGAAAACGGTTCAAGGCGCACAACGGGAACGAGCCGGGAGATGCCGATGACGTGTTTGTCTGTTACTACAAGATGAAGGACGGCGGCTTTTACCGCTACGTGCTTGATTTTGGCGATCCAACCCAGGGCCATTCCGGGGTGGGTATTTATTTTTGGATTGCCGACATAACCGGCAACGGCAAACCGGACATTGTAGCCCCCGGCAAAGAGGGACTCTACATTTTCACTCAAGCCTAAAGAGGGTGGTTTTTTCGATCCTTCCGCGATGCTGACGACATCATCGGTGCGGATGACTATTGCCATGGTGGCAACATTACCGGTATTATCCATTTGCCCTTTTTTCAGCGGTACTTTGTCAAGGGAATTATGATCGGGGCCATGAAAGGGTAAAAAGGAGAAAGCGTGGATGGTATTTATGCGGCGTCAATTACGCCTTTTGATGGAGACGGGAAATTTCACTCTGAATCGTTAATCCGTTTAATGGAACGGAATCTGGCGGAAGGGGCTTCGGGATTTTTCGCCGGCGGTTCGGCGGGTGAATGTTTTCTGCTCACCGAAGAAGAACGGATTGCTGTTTTTGAGGCGGCTTCCGCGTTTCGGGACAGGACTACCCTGATAGCCCACATAGGGGCGGTGTCCACCGGTGAAGCCATACGCTACGGCCTGGCCGCAAAAAGGCTGGGTTTTCAGCATATCGCGGCGACCCCTCCCCTTTACTACGGTTTTTCCGCGGAACTTATCGCGGGGTATTATTACGATATTGCCGGGGCCGTGGGTATGCCGGTGATGATCTACAATTTTCCCGGCAATACGAATAAGCCTTTCAATCTTGAACATCCGGCCACGGTTGAACTGTTCCGTTCCGACGCTGTATTCGGTATTAAACATACGAACCACGACCTTTCCCAGTTGGAACGGATCAAGGCCATATCCCCCAAACTGGCCATTATGAACGGTTTTGAAGAGCTCATGCTGGGGAGCCTCGCCATGGGCGCGGACGGCGCCATCGGAAGTACCTTCAACTTTATGCTTCCCCACTATAAAAAAATGTATGATCTGTACAAGGCCGCTAAGGTTCGGGAGGCCCTGGCTTTGCAGGTTAAGGCCTGCACTATCATGGCCGCCCTAAACCGGGTGGGCCTGATCCCGGCTATTAAATACATCCTGGAAAGCCAGGGGATCAGCGCCGGATCTCCCCGCAAACCTTTTGCGGCGGTATCCTCCGAACAGCGGCGGTATCTGGACGGGATATTGCGGGATAATCTTTGTAACGCTAAAGCGAGCATCTTATGAAAATACTGTTTATCGGTACCGATGAAGCGAACCGGTGGCGGGAACTTGTGCCGGGACAGGAGATCGCGTTTTGGGACGCTTTCCGGGAAAACGAAAACGCCCCAGGGGACGCCCCAGCGGACTGTGAGTGGTTGCGGCGGGGGGCGGTTCCGGTACAGGGCCCGGAGGAGATTGAACGGTTCAAACCGGATTTTGCCGTTGTGGGGGTACCCAACTACCGGAAAAACGATCCCCGGATAGAAGCCGCGCTGCTTGAAGGGGGTGTCCCCTTCTACATCCACAAATTCCGGACGGCCTGCCCCGGGGACTTTGAAAAGACATTGGCTATCCAGCGCAAAACCGGAGTGGACGTACTGGTGGGCGAGTCCTACCGCTGTAATCCGGTGGTACTGACGGTGAAGACATTCCTGGATTCCGCCGGTTTCGGGAGGCCCGAATTTTTGAAGTGGGACAGCCGGGTGGCGGAAAGCAGGGTCTGGGAATGGGAAGCCGCCTATGCCAGCATCGCCCTGGGAGACCTTGCCCTCCACCATTTCAGCGCCATTCAAACCCTGGCCGGTCTGGACACGGTTTCGGTCTACGCCAGGTCCCTAAGCCCCCTCAAGGGAAAACCGGCGGCCGGCAGCCTTTCCGTTACGCTTATGGAAACCACCTCGGGTCTCCTGATTCAGCATACGATAGACTGGCATAGCACCATGGGGCAGACCTCCTATTTGGGGGATTTTTCGGTTGAGTGTGAAAAAGGCGGGGTATCCGCGGTGGACGGACGGGTTTTTGTTAAGCCCTGGGGTGAAACTGAGCGGGAAATTCCCCTGCTCCCGGCGGTCCCGTCTCCCGCGTCCCGGGCCTTTGAGTATTTCCGGTCCCAGGGGAAGCGCCCCAAACCCTATAGTAAACCTTATAGTATCGAGGATTTTGCTCCGGTCATGCGGAACGTGCATTACGCCCTCCAATCCGCCGCGACGGGACTGCCGGTAAAACCGCCGGCGGACGGAGTCGCGGAATGAAATATCTGCCCTACGATTTGAGTTATGAGGAGCTTTGTTTTTTTACCCCCCAATGGGAGGGGGAACGTTTTCCCGACGGGCGGCCAAAGGTACCGGATCAGACGCTGGATGGCATTTTGAAGTACGCCTCAATTACCCACGCCTGGGGGGTCTGCCGGGAAGCTGGGTATCATCATCAATTTATAGACGGCTTTCAGTCCACCATACCGGGGGAGGCTATGGTTGGGCGGGCGCTGACCGCGCTTTACCTGCCGATTCTGCCGGGGCTTAGGGAGCATATACTCAAGGCCGGACAGGAGCGGGGGGAAATCGGCGACATGATCTCCTGGCCCATCCAGCGGCTCGTCCCGCGGGATGTATATGTGGCCGATGTGTTCGGGAAAACCGATTACGGGCCTATTGTCGGGGAGCGGCTTTCCACGGCGATCTACGCCAAATCCCGTAACGGCTGCGTCCATAACGCGGCGGTGCGGGACATCGACGGCATCCTTGACATCAAGGGTTTTAATATCTTCCACCGGGGCATGCATCCCAGCCACGCGTCGCCTATGACGATCATGCTGGGGGGTATTAACTGCCCTATGCGCATGGAGGGGGTAACGGTCATGCCCGGCGACGTGGTGCTGGCCAAAAATGACTGCGTGATCTTCGTCCCCGCCCATTTAGCGGAATACTGCGCTTTTTCGGGGATGATTGTGAGTTTTCGGGATCAGTTTGCCATGCTGCGCTGCCGGGAAGGGGTCTATACTTCCGGGGAAATCGACGGCGCCTGGCCTGAGCATATCGAAAAGGACTTCCTCGATTGGTTAAGCCGGCAGCCCGGCGTTCCCTTTAGCCCGGAAGATATTGACCGGATCAAGGGACAGCGTTTGTGGTAGCCCGGAGCTTGTAAGAGGGACAGTGCGGCCCCGCAGTTGAAAAGGAGAATAAGTGTATGCAGCATGAAAAACTTCCAATAAAAGAAAAGATCCGGCGTTACCGCTGGAATTTCCAGGGCCGCAGTATCCCTATGGGGGTGGGCTGCGCCTGGGTAAGCGCTGATGAAAACATAGAGGCAGGGGTGGAACTCCTCCTTAAAAGTTACGAGGCCGGTTTCCGTTACTACGATACTTCCCGCCGTTACGGGGAGAGCGAACTTGTGGTAGGCCGGTTTCTCCGGGAAATCGACAGGAAGACGATCTTTCTGGCCACCAAGGCGGGTTTCAAATTTGAAGAACCCGGCGGCGTTGAACAGTTCAAGCGGGATTTCTACGAAAGTTTTACCCGCCTGGGGGTGGAGTACATCGATCTCTACCAGATCCACGATACGGAAAATTACGACCGCTGCGTGCCGGAGATCATCCCCTTTTTGAAGGAACGGCAGAAAGAAGGGCTTATCGGATACATCGGCCTGGGGACCCGGTCCCTTGCGGCCCATTCCCAGGGTGTGGCCTGCGGAGACCTTGAATCCTCGTTAAGTTATATGGATTACAGTTTGTTGAAACTTTCGGCGCAGCCCCTTATTGAACTTGCCCGGCGGTGCGGAACGGCCTTTATCAACGCGTCGGTACTGCATTTTGGATTGATAAAAAGCCCCGATCCCCTGACGTTCAGGCCGCCGGCCTGGGGGCCCGCGCTGTTGCAGCGCCGTCTTGCCAAAGAAATGCAGGATCTCTGCCGGAGCCTGGGTATTGATATTGTGGCGGCGTCCCTGCAATTTTCGCTCCTCAACCCGGATATTGACATGACCCTTAACGGCCTTAGACGCATGTCGAACCTTGAGTCCACCCTCAACGCCATGCGCGCCAGGATTGAGCCGGAACACTGGGCGGCCATTACGGAACTGCAAAGAACCCATCCCACCGTCGGAATCCCGGATGAGCGGAACTATTGAGAATCAAGGAGACTATCTATGAAAACGGAAAAACCGGAACCGGTAACGCCGGTAGTGATTAAAGCTGAAAAACGCTTTATCCATCCCCCCCGCTGGGCGCTGCTGGAGCGGCAGCTCTTCGATTTACTGAACAAATCCCTGGATGTGATACTGGAGAAGTACCTGCATCCCAACGGGTACTTCAAATGGCCGCCGGTGATTACGGAGGGGGCCGGGTACGGCGCGGTGGATGACGCCTACGAGAGTTTCCATTCCTGGCCCCTGTTCTATATCCTCGGCGGGGAGCGCCGGTTCCTCACCCTGGGGATCAAGGAATTTGAAACCATTAACGAACAGTTTTCCAAACTCCCCTTTGGGGCGAATAAGCGCATGGTAGTGGAGGACGATTACTACTCCTACTGCGACTGGATGCACCAGGGGGAGGGCAA
>JAIRND010000243.1 GCA_031258225.1 Treponema sp.
GGGGGGAGGAAAAAATGGCGGTGCGGCGGATTTTTGTGGAGAAAAAGCCCGGTTTTGACGGTGAGGCGGCGCGGCTGCGGGGGGAGCTGGCAAATTTTCTGGGCTACCCGGAGCTTGCCGGTTTGAGGGGTTTAAGGATACTGAACCGCTACCTTGCCGAGGGTTTGAGTGACGGGCAGTTTCGCCGGGTTGCCGCCCTGGTCTTTTCCGAAGCTCAGTGCGACAGGGTTTTCGATGAAATTCCACTGGAACCGGGGGACTGTTGTTTTGGCGTTGAGTATTTGCCCGGACAGTATGACCAGCGTTCGGATTCGGCGGAGCAGTGCGTGGAATTGGCGGCGGGAATCCGGCCCCGAATTCGGAGCGCCCGGTTTTATATTCTCAAGCCCGGCGATCTTCCCATTTCCGGGGAGGCCATGGAAGCGGTTAAACGTTACCTTATTAATCCGGTGGACTCCCGGGAGGCTGCCCCGGAAATTCCTCCCTCCCTTGAGGATGAGGAAAGCCTGGTGGAGGATGTTCCCCTCCTCCGGGGTTTTACGGGAGAAGGCGATCTTGAGAAACTGGGCCGGGACTACGCCCTTGCCATGGGTTTAGAGGATCTACGCTTCTGCCGGGATTATTTTGCCGCCGCCGGGCGGGACCCCAGCTTGGCGGAACTGCGGGTTCTGGACACTTACTGGTCGGACCACTGCCGCCACACTACCTTTACCACCAGCCTGGAGCATATCGACATTGAAGACCCGGCGGCGCGGCGGGCCTGGGGGCTTTACGAGGCGGCGCGGCGGGAAGTATACGGCCGGACGGAGCGGCCCTGTTCCCTTATGGACATGGCTACCCTCGGGGTAAAGCTCCTTAAAAAAAGGGGCCTTGCCGGACGGGTGGAAGAATCTGCGGAGATTAACGCCTGTACCATCAGGATCGAAGCGGAGTTCGGCGCGGTTTTCGGCGCTGAGCCCGGCGGCGATGGCAACAGCGATACTAACGGCGGCAAGGCCGGGGGAACTACCGGCAGCAATACTAATGGCGTCAATACTAATAACAGCGATACTAATGACAGAGACACAGGCCGCGGCGGGGCGGACTGCGGGGGGGCAAAGAACGGCGGGGCGGGGGTTTCCAGGGAACCCTGGCTGCTTCTTTTCAAAAACGAGACTCACAACCATCCCACGGAGATTGAACCCTTCGGGGGGGCCGCGACCTGCCTCGGAGGAGCTATCAGGGACCCCCTTTCCGGCAGGGCTTATGTGTACCAGGCTATGCGGATTACCGGCGGGGCCGGCCCCCGGGAAAAACTGGAACATACCCTGCGGGGAAAACTGCCGCAAATAAAAATTGCCCGCGATGCGGCGGCGGGTTACTCGTCTTACGGCAACCAAATAGGGTTGGCCACAGGCCAGGTGGCGGAATTCTACCACAGCGGATTCCTTGCCAAAAGGATGGAGCTGGGCGCGGTGATCGCCGCGGTCCCCGCGGCCTGGGTACGCCGGGAGGAACCGGCCCCCACAGACGCGGTAATCCTGGTGGGGGGAAAGACCGGCAGGGACGGAATCGGCGGGGCCACGGGTTCCAGCAAAATGCACTCCGGCGCATCGGTGGCGAGCGCCGGGGCGGAGGTGCAAAAGGGAAACGCGGTGGAGGAACGCAAACTCCAACGGCTTTTCCGTAACCGCCGGGCCGCCGCCCTTATCAAACGCTGCAACGATTTTGGCGCGGGGGGGGTGTCGGTGGCGGTGGGGGAACTGGCGGCGGGCCTGGACATTAACCTGGACGCGGTTCCCAAAAAATACGCGGGGCTTAACGGCATCGAACTTGCCATTTCCGAGTCCCAGGAACGGATGGCGGTGGTGGTGGCCGCCGCGGACATCGATGAATTTATCGCCCTGGCGGCGGCGGAGAATCTTGACGCCGTGGTCATCGCCCAGGTTACTACAGGTAACCGGGTTACTGCGGACAGCCGGGACACGGCTAATCCGGGTGCTTCGGAGCGGATTAGCGGCGGGGAACAGACAGGGGCCGCTAATACGGCGGCCAGACTCCGCATGTTCTGGCGGGGCAAAACCATCGTGGACCTGGACCGGGAATTTCTGGATTCCAACGGCGCGCCCCGTTCGGCCCGCTTTCATATTCCCCCGGCGGAATCCCCGCCGCCCCCGGCCCCGGCGGGGGATTCTCCCCAGGCCCTGCTGGATGCCCTTGAGCGGGAACTTGGTTCCCTGCGTTCCGGGAGCCGCCGGGGCCTGCAGGAACGTTTTGACGGGTCTATTGGCGCTTCTTCGGTGTTGTTTCCCTGGGGCGGCGCTGAACAGGGCACCCCGGAATGCGGCATGGCGGCGCTGATTCCCTCCCTGGAAAAGCGGAGCCGTACCGCCAGCCTCCTCTGCTTTGGCTACGATCCCGATCTGCTGGCCCAAAACCCCTACCAGGGGGCAAAGGGGTCTGTCAGGGAGGCCCTGGCAAAGTTTGCCTGCCTGGGCGGAGACTACCGGGACGCTTATCTGAGCCTGCAGGAGTACTTTGAACGGCCCGAAAACCCGGAGACCTGGGGCAAGCCGGTCCTGGCCCTGCTGGGGGCCCTGGAAGCCCAGATAGAACTGGGGGTCCCCGCCATTGGGGGAAAGGACTCCATGTCCGGTAACTACCGGGACCGGGCTCTTAACATTGATATTACCGTACCCCCCACCCTGGTGGCCTTTGCCGCGGGGACCTGCGCCGCCGGATCGGTCCGTTCCGGCGCCCTTTGCGGTCCGGCGGGGGCCCCAATTATCCTGTTGGCCCCCCGCCAGGGCGGACAGGGAACCCCGGAGGAGTGGGATGTTTTTAAGGCCAATATGGACGCCCTGAAAGAACTTGGAGAAGCCGGACTGGCCGCGGCTGCCTACCCGGTACAAAGCGGCGGGGTGGCGGTCAGTTTGGCCCTTATGGCCTTTGGTAACAACATTGGGGTAGAGGCGGACGCGGCCTCCTTTCCCCTGGCCGGGGGACCCGATTACCAGGGTTCCGTCCTGGTTTTGTTGAAGGCCGAACACACCCCGGCGGCGGCCATTCTTGAAAAAGCCGGTTCCTGGGCTGTCGCGGGCTATACACTGGCACAACCTGTTTTCCGCATACGCGCCGCCGCCCAGATCGCGGAAGTCCCCCTGGCGGCCCTCCGGCGTTCCTACGAGCGCGCCCTGGCCCAGGTGTACCCCCAAACATCCACCGGGGCAACCGTGGCGGATAAGGTTGAGGGGGGCGGACAGTTCCCGGCCGTGGCCCGCGGGAACCTGGACAAGAATTTCGCCGTAAAAACCGGCGCCGGGACGCCGATGGTAGTGCTGCCGGTGTTTCCGGGAACCAACTGTGAATGGGACATGGAACGGGCCTTTAGGGAAGCGGGGGCCAGGACCAGACTGGTCGTTTTCCGCAACCGGAACCGGGCGGACATCGCGGCCTCAATCGCGGAGCTGGTCCAGGCCCTTGCCGGCGCCCAGATCCTTGCCCTCTCCGGGGGTTTCAGCGCGGGGGATGAACCGGACGGTTCGGGTAAATTTATCGCCAACGTGCTGCGCTCGGCGGCAATCGCGGAGGCAGTAACAAACCTACTGGAACAGAGGGACGGCCTTGTGCTGGGTATCTGCAACGGCTTCCAGGCCCTTATCAAGCTGGGGCTTGTGCCCTACGGTAAAATCATGGAACCCGGTGAAACTATGCCCACCCTCAGCTTTAACCGTATAGGACGCCACGTGTCCCGCATGGTAAGAACCAGGGTCATGTCCCGCCTTTCCCCCTGGCTTGCCCTGGAAGAACCGGGGGCGGTCCACGTACTGCCGGTAAGCCACGGGGAGGGCCGGCTCGTGATCCCGCGGGCAGAGGGGGAGGAACTGTTCCAAAAGGGACAGGCGGCCTTCTGCTATGTTGACGCGGCGGGGAATCCAACCACGGCGGAACCGGACAACCCCAACGGATCGGACTTTGCCATTGAGGGGCTGTCCAGTCCGGACGGCAGGGTCCTGGGCAAGATGGGCCACTCCGAACGGCGCGGCGATTTTACGCATATCAACATCCCCGGCGCCAAACGGCAGCGGATATTTGAAGCGGGAACCGCCTACTTCCAGTAGGCTAAGCCCTAACAATTTTTTCACCGGGCAGGTATTTTTCCAGAATTTTTCGCAGTTCGCTCAGGATAATGGGTTTGGCAAGAAAGTCGTTCATCCCCGCGCGCAGAAAATGTTCCCGCATTTCAGGCAGGGCGTTTGCGGAAAACGCGACGATAACAAGGCTGGTAAAATTGCCGCCCAGTGCCCTGATCGCCCTGGTAGTATCCAGCCCGTCCATGCCGGGCATCATGTGATCCATAAAAACAATGTCATAGCTATCCTGTTTTATTTTCTCAATGGCCTCATATCCGCCATCGGCGGTATCCGCGGAAATGCCGTACTGCTTCAGTAATCCTTTCACCACCGCTAGATTCACCGGGTTGTCATCAACCACCAGTATTCTGGCATTTACAACCTTAAAGGAAACGGCCATGCCCCTGCGGGTTTCCGCGTGCCGTCTCTGGTAATCCTTTTTGCCGTTCAGCACATCCGCCAGGGCGCTTATCAACACGGGACGGTTCAGCGAGTTTGGTATAAGGCTGTCGTATTTTTCCGACATTTCCTTGATAAGCACAAAATTTTGACGCGCGCCGCCCAGATATCCGGTAAATTCATCCTTGCCGGAACCGTCAAGAAAAACATGGGTAAAATCCCCGGATTCCAGCAGTTCGCGGGCGCGGCCAGTTTCTTCACATACTTCACCGGGAACATTCAGGCTTTCAAGCATATTCCGGAATGCCCCGGCGTTATACGAAACAGGCTCATAGCAAAGCACCCGTAACCGCTCAGGATTATCCACTACGGCCAGCCTTCCCTGGTGCGGCCCCTTGCAGACAACATAGAAAGAGAACGTGGAACCCTTGCCATATACGCTTTCCACATTCATGGTGCCGCCCATCAATTCTACCAGACGGTTGGTTATGGCAAGCCCCAGACCGGTACCCTCGATGCTCCGGTTTCTGTGGGTATCGAAGCGTTCAAATTCGGTAAAAAGGTTTTCCAGATTGTTTTGGGCAATGCCTATCCCCGTGTCTTTGACGGAAAAATGGAGCCGCAGTTCTTCGTTTTCGGCAAGATCCGGCCACGCGCAGAGCTGAATGTGGCCGCTGGGGGTAAATTTAACGGCATTGGTAAGAAGGTTAATCAGACACTGCTTAAGCCGGACTTCATCGGTGTTTATGAAAGGCGGTATGTCCTTTGAAATGGAAGTAGTAAAGGCAAGCCGCGCGGCTGCGGCTTTAAGGCTGATCATGTTAACCGTATCGCTGATAAACGTAGTAAAACTGAAAGGCTGGGGAATTATTTCCATTTTCCGGGCGTCGATCTTGGAGAAATCGAGAATATCGTTGATGATGTTCAGCAGGGACAGGGCCGCCCCCTTGATCGTGTCCGCCCTGGCCATCTGTTCAGGGTCCAGGGGATTCTGCAGCAGAAGGTCGGTCATGCCGACAATGGCGTTCATCGGCGTCCTTATTTCATGGCTCATGTTGGCCAGGAAATCGCTTTTGGCCCGGGCCAATGACTCCGCCTCGTTCTTTGCCTCCATAAGTTCGGTAACGTCAATCCACTCAAAAAACCGCGAATATTTTTTCTCCTCAAGAATGGTCGAATGCATCCAGAGCCAGCGTCTTTTACCGCCCATCGTAACCCCAAACACGTCCACCACATGATCATCCCGTTCCATTATCTCCTGGAAGATTAGCCTTATCTCACCGGAGGGGAGTATATCGAGAAGGGGACGGCCAAGGGCATACTGCCGCCTTGAAATGCCAAGCAGTGTTGTCAAGGTATCGCTGATATAATCAACTTCGGCCTTTTCATTGATGATAATCAGGAACGAAGGGGTAGTCCTTAATAGAATTTCAAAGGTGTTCTTGATTCTTTCGATCCTGATAACCTGATCCCTGACCAGGGAGGAAACACTGCAAAGAAACACCCCGATTATATCGTAAATAATAAATTCCAGTATATCCTGATACCATGGATACTCCGGCCCCAGAATATTAATGCCGGGTAAAAATACCAGTGGTATTAAGACAACATTGGTAAAAACCAGGTAGATCATGAAACCGCGCAGGTGGAAAAAAGAAAAACTAACAATCCCCCACAGGATGACAAAAAGGATCAGGAGCCTGTCCGATCCCATTACCAGGGCAAATATCAATTCGATAAGTATGGGAAAAGACGGCAAAAGCCATGATTTAATCTCCGGTTTGGCCGGTGAAAAACCGATGCCGGCAAAACATATTTCTATTAAAATTGTCGCAACCAGGCGGCCAATTCGTTCCGATCCGGGGGGAAGAAATACAAAACAGTAAACCATAGCCGTGGTGGAGTGGAGTAAAACCGCAAAAACAATTACAAGCCTGATAACCCAGTTGGTCATCCAGGGCCAGGTTATATCTGCCTTGGTCATATCGCCGAAGTTCCAAACCCGCTTGACATATCCTGGCCGATTCCCGGACAGACAAAATCCACCGCGCGGGGGATAATTTCATATTCAATAGCGGTATCGTAGAAATGTTCGCCGTCTATACAAATGTGCATAATTTGGTCCGATGATATGCTGATGGTCTTTGCCTGGTAGTGGGATATGTAATTGGGCCATTTGTCGTAATGCCCGTAGGCATAATCAATCGCCAGACCCGGCAGTTTATAATACGGCACATGCTGTATCAGGTAAACATCCAGAATACCATCGTCGGGGCGGGCGTCTACCGCCGGGTTCAGGCCGCTGGCCAAATAGGGCTCGTTGGCTATCAATATGCTGCGGTAGGTTCCGTGCAGGGGGGCCCCGTCAAGCACAACCCGGTAGGACTGGGTGGTTTCTTTTTTAACGCAGTAGTAAAGGGCCAGCATAAGGTAGATTCCCCCCGTCCGGACAAGCCAGCGGGGCAGACGATCCACATTCTCTACGATGTCGTCCCCGTGCCGTGAGGCAATAGCCTCCGCCCCCATATAACCGGCGCAGATGCCATAATTATTCCCGCATTTTATAAGGTCAAAAGAGGCAACGTTGGAAAAAACCAGTTCTTTAAGGGAATGAAAACGATCCATCTTTTTCTTCCCGAAGTACCACAAAAAAGTATTGTCGATGCCGAAAGGCCAGCATGCCACCTGCACATTGGGCAGCCCGGCCACGCCGTTGACAACCTCAAACAGGGTACCCATGCCCCCCACCGCGTATACCCGCACGATTCTGTCCGCGGCGGAAACATACCGGTGAACAAAAACCACCGCGTCCCGTTTCCACCGGGTGATGTGGATATCGTAGGCGATATGGGGAAAGTTGACAAAGAAGGAACGTATTTCCCCGCATATTCTATCGACCTGCCCCTTAATAAAAAATGCCCTGGGATTGACTATAAAAAGATGTCTCATAAAATTTCATTCACCGGACGCGGCTGACCCCCGGTACAAAATATTCCAGCAAAAGAACCATCTCATGTTCCGCCTCGTCGTAGTCCATATACTCAAGGGCGGCGGCGATCTTTTCCAGTGTTTCCCCTATTCCCGGCGGGGATGCCGCTTTTTCTTCCGTCCCGGTACAGTCTTCCCAGGAATAACCCAGCAGGGAAGCGATATGCTCACCGGCTCCGGAAGCGTCAAACATACGGGACGCTTCCAGGGCTTTCTCAAGCCCGGCAACCAGGACCGGGACGCTGCCCTGTCCTTTGGATAGAATTTCCTTTTTGGGGACAATGGCCTCAAGCCGCGCGGTAAAGGCAAGAAGTTTTTCCTCAAAGGCCGGGTAACTGCGGGCGCAGGAAACGGCGTCCCCCGCCTTGGCCGCAAATTCCAGTTCCCTGGCCTCCTCGCCAAGTTTAACGGCGCCTATGGCGTTTAAGGCCCCTTTTATCCCGTGAACTTCAATGCCAAAGGCGGGAAGATCGCCTGTGTAAAGGGACCGCATGGTTTGTACCTTCGCGGCAAATGACCTGGCGGATATCCTCAGCACTTCCCCGTACTGTTCCCCGGAGCCGCCTGAGTGAAACAGCCCCTTGTCCACATCAAGACCTTCAATGGTCCGGGCGGCTTTGACCGCCGGCAGTTCCTCTTTCCGCGCCGTGCTATCCGCCGAATCCGTAGATAAGCCGCTCATGTCAATGATCTCCCGCCGGGCAAGTATAAATGATATTGTCTCCGATAAAAAAAGCAGGGCCGCGTCATTGTGAACCACGGGCCCCGTTGTCTCGTCTCCCTCCAGAATGATATAGCCCCGCAGTTTACCGGCATCCAGAAACGGAAGAATGCAGAGGGACTGAACCTGGGGCCCGACAAAACCTATTTTCTGTTCCCGCAGGGCGTTGGCGTTCAGGGAAAGGTACTTTTTGCCGGAAACAAGACCCGCTACCTGCCGGTGATACAAATATTTCTCCCCTTCCACCTTTTGCGTCCCCTTGCCCGGCTCAAAGAACGCCGCAACCACACCGGTTTCCCCGCTGCCAAGCACCAGCGTAGCTTTATGAACCATAAAGAAATTGCCGGCAATGGGCATTACTTCATCAAAAACATCCTCTATGTTCCCGCACTGGTACAGGGCCCGCTGCAGCCGGGTATACATATCCAGCAGCGCCTGCGTTTGTTCCCGCAGCGCGATGTGCATCCTGAGCTGTTCCGCCATGCGGTAGAGGGAACGGGTCATAAAACCTATTTCATTTTTAGTATCCGACCAAATAATTTCTGTGTCAAATTTCCCGCCGGATATGGCGTCACAGGCCAGGATAAGGCTGTGAATGGGCTTTGACACGCGCCGGAAGAAAGCGACAAGAAAAAAGGCAAGAATTACCAGAGAAACGCCAAGGGAGAGCAGGATCGCTTTTAGAACAGGAGCCATCGAGTCCCGGACTCTACGTTCCGGTATGGCGGCATAGATATAGACAAGTTCATCGGCATCCGCAAGTCTGACCGGCTGAAACCAGGCAAAGGCCGCGGCCTGTAACAGGGGGCTGTACGTTCCTGACAGGGAGACCGCTCCTCCCCTGCCCAGGGCCTCTTTAATCATGCCGGCATCGTTGAAGCCCAGTTCGTCCAAAGACTTTCCCACATCATCGGCCTTTTCGCTGTAACGCAGAATACCGTCCGGCGTAAACACAGCCGATACAGCGCCGGGTACCAGCCCCATAATTTCGCCCGGTCCCGCCGCGTTCATTTGAAGGCTGAGTTCATTGAACCGGACAAGATTTCTAAGTTCCATCTCCGCATCGTTGACTTTGTCGTTGAAAACAAATTGAACAATAAGGGCCGCTCCAATAACATGGAGCAGCACAAGGGGAATCACCACAAAAAGGAGTATCTTTGACCAGATAGTGTTTTTCACGTCCCTGCCTCCCGAACCTCTACGGATGATTCTGTAATACTGTACTGTAATACCAGGGCTTTCCCAAAAACCAGGGTTCCGGGGAAGGCCCGCGCGTCATCTGAAAAAACCCAGGCGCCCGTATTTATGCCACTTCCCGGAATTACGTTTGTTCGCCTGGTCGATCAGCCGGAAAATATAGGCGGCAAAATTATCGTCATCCCCCGTTTCCAGGGACGAGAACCCAAGGGTAACGTAGGGCTCCGCGGCGGACGAGGCAAGAAGCCCCTGGGTAAAGGCCCGGAACGCGGCGGCGGCGGGAAGACCCAGCAGATCCGCCTGATCATCGCGGCCGGATCCCAGATCGGGGGCAACCAGGGCAAGCACGCCGGAACGCCGGGCGCGGAAAATACCCGTCAGTTCCCTGACCAGGAAAAACCAGCCCTTGATATGATCGTTTACAAGAATCTCGATGTCCATAGGCTGAAGTTCAGCCGCGGGACGGCGGAACGAAGGGGGGCTGCAGACAAGAACCGCCTCATCAATACGCTCAAGCTGATGCACCGCGGAAAGGGTCAGGGTGCGGGTGGATATGGGGCTTCCGGGATTCCACGCCAGGGATATAACCGCGGAACCGGATTCGGCGGGTAAAGCGGGGGGGGCATAGGGGCTGTCCGGGTGAAGACCCCTGGCCTGACCGGACAAACGGTTGGGCAGCAAAACCCGGGCAAACCGTTCTACCCGTTTTGCGGCCTGGGCCGCAATAGCGGCACAAAGCAGCGAATCATTGCCCACAATCAAAATTCCCCTGGTCATTGTCAAAGTGTACCCGCAGGCGCTTCCTGCCGCAAGGCTGCTTTGGACACTGTTTCACAAAAAAGGCCGCCCGTAACCGGGCAGCCCAAATTATGCCTTTTTACTTTTATTTTACGGCGCCGCGTTTAAGGCGCAACAGTTCCTGGAGACCCAGCCGGTTAAGTTGGGCGATATAAGCGTCCCATTCGGCATCCACACTGGCCTGGCCGCTTATCCATTCGGCCTGCTTCTGTTTGACATACTCTACAACGGCCGTTTGAAGATCGGCGACACGGGCGGTATCGGCCTGACTCATCCAGAGCTGGGGCATGGGCCGTTCTTCCAGATAGGGTTCGTAGAGCTGGTCCCGGGGGAGCAAATAGTCGTAATCAATCTCCCGGCCCGCGGGCGGCAGCATTGTTACCTCCGCTTTGGTACGCTGAAACTTGGGCATAGACTGAGTCCATAACTTTCCCCAGTCGTACTTGTCCTTTTCGGCCTGGGTCCAGTTGGTGGTATCAATTTCCCGGTACAGGTGATCGCCGAGTTTTTCAAATTTTAGGCCGATGGGTCCCCGTCCGGTTTCAATCGAATGTTGTTCATCGTACACATTGTCAAGCCAGCGGATAATGGTAGCGGGATTCTTTGCCTTGTCTGTAATGACAAACTGGGTACGGAACAGGCTTACGCCAAAACCATTCCGGCGGAACACGGGCCTGGAAACCCCCGGCGCCTTGAGAACGGGCAACGCCTCATAGTCATAGTTCTTGATCCAGGGGGTAAGATCGGGCCTTCTGATTTCCTGCGCGAAATCGCCGGGGCCATAGGCAATGGAGACCCCGTAGAGGCCCTGTTTTCCCTTGGCCTTCCAGGTTGCGTTATCCTGGGTAAAAAGTTCGGGATCTACCAGCGCGTTGGCATACAGATCGGCAAAGTACCGGATAAAGTCCCGGTATTCAGGCCGGATAATCGTACTTTCCACCTGTCCGTCGATAATCGCAAAGTAACCGGTGTTTACCCCGGAGGCGGAAGCATTTACCCCAAACCAGCCGGCCAGGGTCCCCAGGTGCAGGTTGTTCGGGTCCCCGGAGAAGGGGATGATCTTTTGACCGTTTACCGGCGGGATCTTGTCCCGAAACGCGATCAGTACCTGCTTGAATTCCCCGGTAGTGGCGGGCATGCTAAGGCCAAGCTGATCGAGCCACTTTTGGTTGATCCAGGGATTGAACGTAACGATGGGTTCCTCAATCGGATAGGGCGGCGAATAAATATGATCGTCGGGCAGGGTCATGCCTTCCCTGACACCGGGGATAGTCAAAGCATCCTTGATGTTCACCGTGTACTTGTCTATCAGGCCCTCCAGGGGAATAATAGTCCCCTCGGCAGCCATAGTCATTACCTCGTTATCCCCAAGGATCCAGCCGGAGACGGCATCAGGATAATCGCCGGTGGCCATAAGAATCCGGTAGCGTTCCAGCGCGGTCTGGTAGGGAAAGAGCAGCAGGTCAACATGAACATTGGTTTGCTCCTCGAAGATGGGGTACATGATCTTTTCTTCGGGGGTACCGTTATCGTCGTTCAACAGGGTAAAACTTTCTTTCTGCTTAACTACCGGTAATTGACCAACCGGATTTAAGTTTGGACTGGCCCACGATTGTTCGTCAGAATCTGACGCGGCCCGGTCTTTACGGCAGCCGGCAAGCGCGGCGGCCAGGGTTAATGCCGTTACCACAATCAATAGCGGCATAAACATCTTTCTCATTCATTTCTCCTAATGCGTTTCTATTCTTCCGGGGTTAAACTAACCCTTCAAAGAACCTACAATAACTCCCTTCACAAAGTGTTTCTGAATAAAGGGGTACAGAATCAACACGGGCAGGCTTGACACAATGATCAGAGAGTACTTCATCATTTCTTTCAGGGCTTCCAGACGATCCCGTTCCGCCACTTCTTCCGCGGACATTGCCGCCTGATAAGTCTGGGTATTTAGAAGCAGAATATAGCGCAGTTCCAACTGGAGGGTCTGCTGTTCCCGGCGGCCAATATAGAGCAGGGCGCTAAAATACGAATTCCAGTGTCCCACGCCGTACCAGAGTACCAGAATGGCGATGATCGCGCTGGAAAGGGGCAGAACAATACGAAAGAAAAACATGGTATTGGAACAGCCGTCTATTCTGGCGGCATCCAGCAGTTCGTTGGGTATGTTCGATTTGAAAAATGTCCGGGCTACCATCATGTTATACACGCTCAACGCGCCGGGAATTACCAGCGCCCACACCGTGTCCAGCATCTTTAGGGAACGGATCACAAGATAGGTGGGAATTAAACCGCCGGAAACAAACATCGTGATAATGTAAAAGATGGAAATGGCCTTCCGGCCGTAAAAGTCGTTACGGGACAGGGCGTAGGCGGTGGGCAGAGTTACCGCCAGGTTAATGGCAACCCCCAGTACGGTGTAGTACACCGAATTCATAAAGCCGCGCATAACATCGGGGTTTCCAAAAACTTTTTTATAACCGTCCAGCGTCAGGCCAATGGGGAAAAAAATCACCCGTCCGCCGGCAACCGCTACCGGTTCACTAACCGATGAAATAATAATAAAATAAAGCGGATAGGCCACCAGAATAAAAACGACGGTAAGAATACCAAAATTTACCGCGTCAAAAATCTTGTCCCCAAAACTCCGGCGTTCTGTCAGCCCCTTCCGCCGTCTTACAGACAAAAATGCCATACTTCAGGTACCCCTTACCAAAGCGCGTGATCCGAAAGTTTACGTGAGATGGTATTTACCGTGATAAGCAAAATGGCGTTTACCACCGAATTAAACAGGCCAATGGCCGTTGAATACGACATACTGCTCTGCAGAATTCCCACTTTGTACACATACGTTGATATAATCTCCGAAACATTCACGTTCAGGGGGTTTTGCAGGGCAAAGGCCTTCTCAAAACCTATGGAAAGCATGCTGCCAAAGGAAAGGATGAGCAGCATCACCGCCACCGGCAAAATATGGGGAAAATCGATGTGGATAATCCGCTGGAATTTGGTGGCCCCGTCCACAATGGCGGCCTCGTGAAATTCGGGGTTTACCCCGGAAAGGGCCGCGAAGTACACCACGGAACTCCACCCCATGGACTGCCAAATTCCTGACCAAATATAAATATGGCGCCACATTCCCCGTTCAGCCATAAAGTTTACGGAGGGAATCCCAAAAAAACCAATGATCTTGTTTATCATCCCCACGCGGGGAGAGAGAAACAGTATAACCATACTGCACATGACTACCACGGATATGAAGTTGGGCGCGTAGGTAACGGTCTGAATAATCTTGCGGTACTTCTTGAACCTTAGTGAATTGAGCAGCAGGGCAAGAATAATGGGGATGGGAAACCCGGCCAACAGGGAATAAATGCTCAGTATGAACGTGTTCCAGATAATATTCGCGGCGTTGGGGCTGTTGAAAAAACGGATAAAGTGGTCAAGACCAACCCAGGCGCTGTCCCAGATTCCCCGCCTGACCGAATAATTACGAAAGGCAATCTGCACGCCGTAGAGGGGCCAGTAATGAAAAATAAGGGTAATAAGTATGCCCGGCAGACAAAACAAATACAAATCCCGGTTTTCAAGGACGCGCGCCAGGCGTGACCTGCTATTCTTCATAGTATCTTGATAACGGACAGCCGCCGCGGTGTCATGGGGATTTATTCGTTTTTTCGGGGAACATTCCGAATTTTTGTCCGGTATTGATTTTTCCCCCCGTCCCGTACCATACTTGGGCATGAATAACGCCGAAAAACCCCGCTGCCCCTGGTGCCTTGGCGATCCCCTTTACACCGCATACCACGACAGGGAATGGGGCCGGCCGTTAAAAAACAGCCGTAAACTCTTTGAACTGCTGGTTCTTGAGGGGGCCCAGGCAGGCTTGTCCTGGCTTACCATCCTCAGGCGCCGGGAGGCCTACCGCGACGCCTTTGACGGCATGGACCCGGAAAAGATTGCCCGTTACGGCGACAGGGACATAAGCCGTCTGATGGGGGACCAGCGCATCATAAGAAACCACAGAAAGATTGTTTCCGCCATAGAAAACGCCCGGGCTTACCTTGCGTTGATGGACGGCCCGCGGAACTTTTCCGCGTGGCTGTGGGACCACGTGGACGGTGAACCGGTAATAAACCACTTCGATTCCATGTCGCAAATTCCCGCGTCCACACCCCTGTCCGAAGGTATTTCAAAAGAACTTAAAAAAATGGGGTTTAGTTTTGCCGGGCCCACCATCATGTACGCCTTTCTGCAGTCCGCGGGATTGGTGAACGATCATCTTACAGGCTGTTATTTGCGGAAACCTTAGCGGGGCTGCCCGACTAACGGGCTGCCCGTTAATCGGGCAGCCGGCCAATCATGTTTTTGTTCTGCTTGCGCCTGTTCCGCGACAGCGCGGAACAGGACCTGTAACGTTACCTTACGGCGCTGCGTTTGATCTGCAGGAGTTCCTGGAGGCCCAGGCGGTTAAGCTGGGCGACATAGGTATCCCACTCACGGTCAATGTCGGCCTGACCGCTTACCCATTCGGCCTGCTTCTGCTTGACGTAATCGGTAATGGCGGTCTGAAGGTCCGCGGCCCGTTTGGCGTTGGCTTCGGTCAGCCACAGGGCGGGCATGGGGGTGGCTTCCAGGAAGGGCTTATACAGCGCGTCCCGGACATCCGTGTCTTTGTACTCGTTCTCCCAACCCGGCCTGGGCTGTTCTTTCCACTGTGTCTTGGGCCGCCGGTATTTCGGCAGTTCGGCTACGGAATACCCGCTCCAGCCGTTCCGGTCCCGGTCGTCCTGGTTCCATGAGGACGTATCTATGGTCTGGAAGTACTGGATACCGTCCGTCAGGGCCATCAAGTTCCAGGTCTTCCCCAGGGGGCCCAAATCACATTCGGTACTGTGAATGGGGTCGTACACCCGGTCAAGCCAGTCAACGATCCTCTGGGCTTTGCTTTGGGCCTTGTCGGTAATGACAAACTGGGTACGGAACAGGGTTATGCCGTTGTTGTTGTTCCGGAATATGGGATTTGCCACGCCGGGGGCCTTGAGGACCGGTATGGGCGTCCAGCCATACCAGTTTTTCGAGGGGTTCGATTCCTTGTCCTTTGGCTCAATGTCGGGCAGGAAATCGCCGGGTTGATAGGCAATGGAGGAGCCATAGAGTCCCTGTTTCCCCTTGGCCTTCCAGGTATCGACGTTCTGGGTAAAGAGTTCCTGGTCAACCAGCCCTTCTTTGTAGAGGCCCGCGAAGTACTTGAGGAATTCCCGGTATTCGGGCCGGATGATGGTACTTTCCACCTGGCCGTTGATAACCGCGAAGTACCCGGCGTTGTTCGCGGCGCCGGAGGCGTTTACCCCGAACCAGCCGGCCAGGGTCCCCAGGTGCAGGTTGTTCGGGTCCCCGGAGAAGGGGATGATCTTCTGGCCGTTTACCGCGGGAATCCGGTCGCGGAAGGCGATGAGCGTCTGCCGGAACTCCCCGGTGGTGGTGGGCATTTTAAGGCCAAGCTGGTCCAGCCACGCCTGGTTGATCCAGGGGCTGAACGAGACCAGGGGTTCCTCTACGATGTAGGGCGGCGAATAGATGTGGCCGTCGGGCAGGGTCATGTTCTGCCGGACACCGGGCTGGGCCAGGGCTTCCTTGATGTTCGTCGTGTTGGCGATGTAGTTTTCCAGCGGAATAATGGTCCCGTCGGATGACAGGGTCATTATGTCGTTGTCAACGACAATCCATCCACCCATAGCGTCAGGGTAGTTGCCGGTGTTGAGCAGGATGTTCTTCTGCTCCAGCGCGGCCTGATAGGGGTACCCGATAATCTGGATCTGAACGCCGATCTCTTTGGCAATTACGTCATAAAGACCAAACCATCCGTCCGCGTAGGGACGCCCCGAACCGACATCTACCAGCAGGGTAAAGGTGGCGGCCTCCCCGGCATCCGCGGCGGCGGTTTTCCGCTGACATCCTACGAAAAGGAGCCCCCCGCATATCAGTACCGATACTGCGGCCACTAGAAATTTCTTTTTCATCTTCAAATTCTCCAAAATAAATAATACGTTATAAGGCTAAACTAGCCTTTAAGGGAACCAACAGTAACGCCCTTCACAAAGTGTTTCTGTATGAAAGGGTACAGGATCAGTACGGGAACGCTGGCGATAATGATGAGCGAATATTTCATCATATCCCGCAGGGCCTCAAGCCGCCGCCTTTCGGCGATGAATTC
>JAIRND010000141.1 GCA_031258225.1 Treponema sp.
AATTTTAGGGCCGGGGCCGCCAAAAATTTTTTTACTATCGCACTTAATTTTTTTATTTTTTATTTTATTTTTTCAACGTTTTATACGTTGTTTTTTATTTTTTGTTTTTTGTTTCCCCCCCCCCCCCCCCCCCCCAATAACACAGACTGAAATACCTATTCGTAACGCAGAGCGTCGATGGGGTAGAGTTGCGCTGCCTTGCGGGCGGGGTAAAAGCCGAAGAAGATCCCCACCATGACGGCGAAGATCGCCGCAGCGGCCACTATCAAGGGGTTTATCGCCGTGGGAATTGCCAGGGCCGAAAGAATGCGGCAGGCAAGGGCCGCCGCGCCTATGCCGATGAGACCGCCCAAAAGGCTCAGGAGTACCGATTCCGAGAGGAACTGGAGGAGTATGTCCCGCTTCCGGGCGCCCACGGCCATGCGGATGCCGATCTCCCGGGTCCGCTCCGTAACCGAAACCAGCATGATGTTCATGATCCCTATGCCCCCCACCAGCAGGGAAACCCCGGCTATGGCGGCGAGGAGGACGGTAAGGCTCCGGGAAGTTTCGCTGGCCATGTCGATAAGATCGGCGCTGTTCATGATCTCAAAGTCCGCGGTATCGGTTTCGCCGAGTCTGTGGGCCTCCCGGAGGATCAGTTCCGCCTCCCTCTGGGCCGCCTCCATGTATTCCTTGCTTACCACGCTCATGTAGATGGTTCCGACATCGGAGGAATTGCCGAGGCGGTACATGGCCGTGTCCAGGGGTACCATGATAATATCGTCCTGATCCTGGCTGCCGGCAAGTCCCCGCTTCTCCAGAATCCCGATAACCGTAAAATGGTTGTTCCCCAATCTGAGCTGCTGTCCCAGGGCCTGGCTGCCGCCGCCGTAAAGGTTCGCCGCGGTGGTCTGGCCCAAAACCGCCACCCGGTTCCGGGCGCTTAGATCTTCCTCTCCAAAGAAGCTTCCCTGGGCCAGTTCCCAGTTCCGTATGATCAGAAAGTCCGGTTCCAGTCCCATAACCTGCACGGAGGCGCTTCCCTCCAGACCCACGGCGGTCACGGTCCGTCCCATTGCGCCCGAAATCGCCCGGGCATAGCCGGACTCCGCCTTGATCTTTTGCAGATCGGATTTGGTAAGCCGGTTGGACCGGGGCAGGGCGCCGCCGGGGGGGGAGTTTCGGAACATCATGCGCCGGGGCATGATCTGGAGGAGGTTGGTCCCCATACCGGCGATCCGCTCTTCAATGGCCTTCTGCGCCCCTTCCCCGACCGCCAGCATGATGATCACGGACCCGACGCCGATGATGATCCCCAGTGAGGTGAGGAGGCTCCTCATGCGGCTGCGGAAAATCGACCGGAAGCAGCACCGGAAAAGTTGGGCCGCGCTCATACGGAGACCTCCCCGGCCAAAAGGACGTGGTCCTTTTTCCAGCGCCGGAGATCCTCCGCAGCGTCCCGGCCTGCCCCGGCCCGTTGATCCGAAACCAGTTCCCCGTCCCTAAGCGTGATGGTCCGTTTGGTATAGGCCGCCAGCTCCGGTTCGTGGGTTACCATGACGATGGTTTTTCCCTGCCTGTTGAGTTCCTGGAAAAGGCCCATGATTTCCAACGTCATTTCGGTGTCCAGGTTGCCCGTGGGTTCGTCCGCCAGAATAAAGGCAGGGTCGTTAACCATAGCCCGCGCTATTGCCACCCGTTGCTGCTGGCCGCCGGAAAGCTGGGAGGGAACATGATTCAGCCTGTCGCCAAGCCCCACTTCCCGGAGTATCGCCTTCGCCCGTTCCCGGTAAGTGCGGGCCTTTCCCGCCTGTCCCGGCAGGCGACGGGAACGGTTGTAGAAAAGGGGGAGTTCCACATTTTCCAGGGCGGTCGTCCGGGAGAGCAGGTTGAAGGACTGGAACACAAAACCTATTTTTTCGTTACGGATCAGGGCGAAGTCGTCCGGGGAGGCGGCGGATGTTTCTATTCCGTCCAGCCGGTAGCTGCCCCCGTTGGGTTTGTCCAGGCAGCCTAAAATGTTCATCAGGGTGGATTTTCCCGAACCCGACGGCCCCATGACCGAGACGAATTCCCCGGCGCGGGCGGAAAAATCCACCCCCCGGAGCGCCCTGACAATTACCTGCTCGGCAAGTTTATAGAAGCGCGTAATTTCCCGCAGTTCAATTACGTTTATTGATTGGTCCTTTGATTGATCTTTTAATTGATCCGTTACGTTCATTGGTTGATCCTCTTAATCGATCCTGTCAATCGATCCTTTCCCGGTGGATGATATTCGTCCCCTCCAGTTTTTCCGCCGGGTTCAGGGGACGGATCTCCGTCCGGGAGCCGTCACTGATTCCCGCATAAACAAGTATCACGGCGGGCCTGCTGTTTTCGTCCAGGTACCAGAGGGACTTGGGTGCGGGGGCTTCCATCCCGGCATTCGTGCCGCCGCCGGTCGTGTTCCGGGCATTGGTGCCGCCTCCCTGCCTGCCCGGACCGCCTCCGGGCATTCCGCCAGGCGGCATCCTGCCGCCCATGCCCGGACCGCCCATGCCAGAGGTAAGGAGCCCGGTAAGCCCCGTCTGGGAGCCATCCCCGCCGGAGGATGCCGTCTGTGTCCGGGAAGCGGCGCGGCGTTCAAGGGCCGCAGCCCGCCGGTCCCCGTTCATGCCCGCAAGGGAGGCGTTGAAAACCAGTTCCTCGATCTCCGTATCACTTAAAGCGGCGGGCCGGAACCGCAGGGCGGCGTTGGACACCAGGAGTACATCTTCGTTCCGCTCCTCGATAAATTCCACCGCGCAGGTCATCCCCGGAAGAAGGGAGCCGTCCGTGTTGTCCACGCTGACGATCACCTTGTACGAAACCACGTTGTCCTGGACCGAGGGTAAAAGCCGCTTGCTCGCCGCCGTTCCCCGGTAGTTTTTTCCGGGCAGGCTTTCCAGGGTAAAACGCACCTCCTGGCCTTCCTGAATGGCGGCGATGTCCAGTTCCCCCACCCAGGACTCGATCTGCATCTCCCTGAGATTCTCCGCCAAGGTAAAGATGGCGCTGGAATTACTGCTGGAACTGTCCACCACCGTGTCCCCCTCGGTGATGCTCCGATCCAAAACTATTCCGTCGATGGGGCTGGTGATATAGGCGTACTGATTGATCTCGGTTTCGATGGCTTTAAGGCTGGCCTCGGCTGCGGAAAGTTCCGCGGCCTGTATGTCCAGGCTGGTCTTGCCGGAATTGAGTTCGTATTCCGAGATAAGGTTCTTCTCCGCAAGCCGCATCTGATTCTGATAATTCAGTTCCTGAATGGCGTAATTGGCCCGGGCCTTGACCACCTGGGCCAACTGCTGTTCCCGCTGGAGTCTGAGCATATCGGTGTTAAGTTCCGCAAGCACCTGACCCCGGACGACCGGATCGTTGAAGTCCGCGTAGATCTTCTCCACCTTACCGTTCATCCGGGAAAGAACCTTGACAGTAGCCACCGGGTTAAGCGTGCCGGTGGAGGAAACGATCTTCTCCAGCGTTCCCCGGCTAACCTGGGTAAATTCGTAAGCCGTGCTTCGGGCCTTGGTGTTACATCCGGTCAGCGCAAACAGGGCGAGGGTAAAAAGCAGCGCGTTGCGTGGAATATCAAAATGTTTCATGGTAAGATTACAGCAAGAAGCGTGCCAAGATGGAATAAGCGCGGAGAGTGAAGATAGTGAGGAGTTGGGAGTTAAGGGTAAAGGGTAAAGGGTGAGGGGATGAAGTCTTCTTGCCCGGAAGGCTGGGTAAAGGGGTGGGTAAAAATTGCTGCTTTCCGGAAAATGGGGAAAATTTACCCTTTCTTAGAGTGAAATTATTAGCCACACAGTAGACCGCAGGGGTCTTGATTCGAGCGCGCTATTCGCGGATGGCGGCGGAGGCGGCTTCGACATCAAGGCCGGCGGAGGCGAAGATCTCGGCGGCGCGGCGCCATGCGTCGGCGGCATCTTCCCGGCGGCCGGCCCTGGAAAGCACATCGCCGCGGGCAAGCCAGTCCTTGCCCAGGCCGTAGCTGTTCTCGGCGCGCCGGTCGTAGTTCAGGGCCTGGTCCAGGGCGTCAAGGGCCGCGTCGTAGTCCCCGGCCACGGAACGTATTGACGCGATG
>JAIRND010000086.1 GCA_031258225.1 Treponema sp.
GGTTTTCCAGCCATAGGTTAACTTTATGTCATCACGTCCAAGCATTTCAAGCGCAATGGAGGAAAGACTGTCAGGACTAATCACATTACCATCAGCATTTAGTATAGTGGGATCTTTAACCGCATCAGCCCAAATCTTCAAGTATTGTTCAGCCGTCAGATTCTTGCCTGCCACAAGCTGCGCGTATCCAAGTGCTACCATAAAATTACAGCCAGAAGCAGAAATGGTAGGCACAGACTTAAGGGCGGGGTCATGCTGGGATAATAATCCGCTCAAGGCAGGGTTTCCGGTATCGACAGTAAAGATTTCCACATTCTTGTCCTTCGGCCCTTTTATTGTGGAAGTAGTTTTGATGACCTGCTCAATGACCTGTTCGGGTACGACAGTACCAGGCACCGCATTTTGCTCCAGGACCTGTTCGGGCACGACAGTGTTAGGCGCCGCCTTTATATCAGGCGCCTCATTTATAGGATCATTAATTACCTCGGCCTGAATTTCTTGTGGCTGTACGGGGTCTGTCTTCTTGACAAACAAGGTCTTAAAAAATTCGGCCATGTTTTCAAAGAAAGTCCCTATAGTTCGACCTTGCTCGGCTATCCATGCACCTGCCCTTTGAAAAAATCCAGGATTTACATCCTCTTGATCTGCCGACAAGACTGTCTCCGGTATGACCTGGGGTTCAGCCAGAACTACTTCCGGTATGCTCAATTCCGGCTGCTTTACCGGAGGAACATATACCCCCCGTTCATCTATCGCATACCAAATTCTTTTTTGGCTGTCGTAGTCAAGTCCCGATTTTACCATAATATCATTCATCTCTTGTTTTGTCATGCCATTGCCGACCAATGCTGCCAAAGTTCCGCTCAGACTGCTTCCAACTGTAATGTCTTGGGATGTCGCAGTCCCATTGGCTTCAACTATCGTTGCGGTGGTATACATTCCATCATCGAGGACTTGAATAACCTTTCCCTCTTTATCTTTGATTATTCTCCAATAATCCCCGCTCGAATCGTAGTTTTCCGATACGTACCTGGCAAAGGCCTCCGTATCGCCGCCTGTAACAAGATATGCCATCATGTCGTTTATTAGTCCGTCTGCCGTGAATTCGATACCGTCATCCAGCATCTTTGCCGCCATTTGGGTGTGGGCCATGACTGCCTGGATAGTTTCGATGCTGTTATCGCTTGTTACGTATCCGTCCCGCCAGGATTCGTGCTGCAGTATTACTGCGTTAAGGTTTGTGTCTCCTGAATCCACCATGGTGATAAGGCGGCCTGTGCCATCGCCCTGTCTTTTGGTCTGTGCGCCGGTTGTTGCCCCCAACTGGCCCTGTTCAACCACCTGTAGTATATCACCCCCTGCTTTTATCCTCATGGAGGTGTTCTCCGCAGCCCAGTCGCCGTACAGGTAGTTTGAGATTAGCAGATCGCGGTTTTCCGAACCTTCATAGGTTCCGTACGCCAGGGACATATAATCGAGCCCGTGCTTGACGGTGTTGTAGAGGTTGCCCGCCAGATCGATGCCGCCTGTTCCGAATGAAAGCGAGGTTTCGTTAAGGCCAAGGTTGAGTTCCAGAAGGCCTGTTCCCGACCACTTTTGGCCCAGGGCGCCAAGGGTGGTATTGTAGCCTTCATTCATCCGGTAATCCAGCGTCCCCATGAGATCAAGTATACTGCCCAGGTTGGCGATGTTCAATGTGATGCCGCCCATGTCTTCGTATGCCTGTTCAAGGAGTTCGCCAAGGCTGCCATTGCCGTTAACAATGCTGTCCACCGCGTATACTCCATAGCGGGAAGCCTCAGTAAGTCCAGCCACTCCCAGGTTGGCAAGGCCGCCAAGGAGTTTTTGATTACGTTGCGATATGATGTTACCCGCAACATCTTTAAGCCCTGTTCCCACCATGGCGCTTACCGCGCCGGACAGGGTCCGCGCGCTGTACAGGCTTTTGGTGAACTCCTCCGTATCAAAATCGCCGGTCATAAAGTTAAAGGACTGTATCGCGTTTACCGCTGCAGTGGTTGTGTAGGATTTGACGGCGGCGCTTCCCGCCTTCAGGATAACATCACCGCCAATATTTTTGAACTTGTCGAAAGTGGTAACAATTTTTTTGGCGATACCGGTTTTGCCAAGGGCATCGAAACCAAGGGACAGGAGTGATGTCGCGGCGGTGCTTGCGAGGCTTTTCATGACTTCATCGCCGGTCCGGTACTCAAAACCCAGGTCAAGACCGGCGAACAGTAAATCGTCAACCATGTTTAGAAGGGAAGCCGCGAAGGGGGTTATGACCCCGCCCAGGGCTATTGATGTAATGTTCAGCGCGAAGTCCATCGTACCCCTGATGGTGGGGGCGGTAAAACCCGGAGCGTATGCCTCGGCCCAGAATTTCTGATCGTAAACGGCCTTGCCCATTTCGAAGTAACCGGCGGAACTGACCTTGCCGTTCCAATAAAAGTCCAGCAGTATCTTTCCCATTTCTCCGGCGCCGGGATCTTGCGCGTCTTCCAGGGGGCTGTGAAGGTAACTTACTTTATCCTTCAAGAGCGGTTCATAGCCGATATGGGCCCCCAGGGCCCCGTCCCGCACCTTAACCGGGGCGCCGTTGCTCAGGAAAACCTGGTGTTCCGCTATCCGGTTGTTTTCAACACGCCCAAAGATCGTCTCCCCCCACTTGTTCAGGTTCCCTCTGGCCGTTTCCGCCATGTACATGATCGTATCCGCGTCAAGATTCTTGAGGGCCGCGGCGCTTAGATCCACTCCCGATACCGGACTTGAGTCCGGTACGTAGAATTCATAGCGGTGTACCGTCTGGGTTACGGTATAGTTTCCCAGAAGCGCGGAATCGACAGTTGCCATCCGCCTTATCTGTCCGTCAATCCGGTAACCATACGATTGAACCAGATGCTCTTCCCATTCGAGCATAGATCTGTTTTCGCTGTTAAGCCGCTTGTATAACTGGTCAATCGCCTCCTCTATAAGCTGCTGAGCCTGCTGGGCGGCCAGTTTTGCCGCAGCGTTCCGCATATCGTTGTCCATTTCGCCGATTAGTTTTGCCGACTGCGCGAGGTTTTCGGCGGCGCTTGTCCGCTTTACCGCCGTTCTTACCCTCTGCGTTCCCAAATCTCCCCGGCCGGCCAGGTTATCCGTCCGGGCAAGAAGTTCCTCTAAAATTGAATCCTCCAACAGCATATCGGTGTAGGACAACGGATCGATGTGTTCCCGGTTCATCCGCCCGACTGAAAGTTTTGCAAGGGTTTGTTCGATTACCTGATCCGCGCTGCCCTCCGCGTATTCGAACAGCCCGGAATTTCCCACGTTTACCGCGTAGATATACTGATCTTCAATCCAGAGCTGTTTTTCATTCACGAAGGCAAGGTAATTGAGGTCCCATACCGCGGTTTTTTCCTGGTACTCATCGTTGAAATTTTGCCGCCAGGTATTATAGCCTTCGTTCATCCTTGAGCGGGCCTTGTTCCATTCGGAAAGTCCCGCCTGCCTAATCTGGTTTACCTGTTCCTGCCACGCGCTGTATTGGTTGAGAAAATCCCCAAAGATGAGCCCCCATTCCTGTTCCTTCACGGAAAGCCGGAAGGCCGTATCGGTGTCCAGAGCGGCAAGGCCCACCTCTCGCAGCAGCAGTATTTCATGTTCCGTGTACGTTTCCGTTGGCCGGCTGTAGTGTGTCAGGGAACCGAACAGTTCTCCCTCCAGATCGACAATAGTCTGCCCGTGCAGGGTACTGTTCCAGGTATTGTCCCCAAAGGCCCGATCCAGTGCTGCCCATATCTCCCCCCGCAGATCTTCGGTGTCAAGGCATAGTTCGGCAATAAGCCGTTCATACTCCGCAGACGCTTCCCGGCGTTCGGCAATGCCCAGGCTGGGATCGCCGGCCCGCAGGGCCAGGGCTCTGAGTTCTGCCTGGCGATCCTGGGGAATGGCAAGCGCGGTGTTCATCGTTTCGCCGTAACGCCCCAGGGCATCCTGCTGTTCACCCTTGAGGCGTTCAATTTCCACGTTCATAAGGTCCTGCTGATTTTTTGTTCGCCCCTCAAGCGCCGCGTTAAGAATACTAATGGCTCCGATTACCGTTAAGCCTGAACCGGCGTTACTTTCTTCGTACAGGGATTTACTGTACACGGATATGGCGTCATTAAATGTAACGGTATTATTCCCGGAACTGAACAGATTTGCCAGTCCTGTACGGAAACTGTCATAGCTTAACGCGGCTGTTTTCCCCTCTCCGTCCGGGATCCGCGTGGAACCGTAGTACAACAGGTTCAGGTTTTCCTGTTCCGTCTTTAGCCGGGACGACGCTTCCATCCACGTGTTGTACTGGTCCCGGAACCTGGTGTTGAGGCCGTTCACAATATCCGTGTACCTGGTCCCAAGGTTTTTTACATCGCCCCACAGACTGTTGATCTGTTTGCGGGCAAACTCGGCAGTTCCGGCCAGGGCGTAAAATGTAGCGGCCATCGAAAATGACTGGGCGGAAAGGGCCCAGAGGGACGGGTTGAAGAAGGCGCCTATCGTAAACGCTACCCCCGCGGCGGTGTACCCAACCGCTATCCCCGTGTAGGTCCTGACATCCACAACGTAGCGTTCGTGAGTTTTCCCTATCGATTCGGATAATTTTTGCAGTGCCCGTGATTTAAGCAGGTCCTCCTCGTAAGAGTCACCCCCGGTCAGGAGGTTCCTGTCCCGGTAAAGCAGGTAGCAGGCTATATCATCCTCCCCGCCTTTTTGTCCCATAACCCGGTTGTACGCTTCCTGCAGCGCCGTTCTTCTGGCCTCGTCGTACCTGTTTTTTACGTTGATCCCGTGAAACGATGTGCCCAGGGGAACGTCCCCCAGCGTGTAATTTCCGTTAAGCCGGGGATCGCCCCCGTTCTTAAACCATGCGTCTCCCTCATCGGAATTTTCCCGGCTGCAGTACTTTATGTAGAGGGACGCCAGCATAACATCGTTAAGATAATCGACTCCGCGGCCCGCCGTTTTCTTTAGCCATTCACCGGCCTCCCATTCCGCCAGTGTCATGGTTACGGTTCTGCCGGTTTTTTCTATGGATACTCCCGTGTCATCGCCAAAGTAGACGCGAAAGGCCTCCGCGTCAATTTTACTGTCCGGTTTTCGTACCGCCTGAAGGGAAGTTGTGCCGTTCTGTTGAACAGGTTCCAGGGTATAGATCAATACCGGTTTATAACCCCCGTTTCCGTCAGCGACAAGGTTTACCATCTCATAGCTGCCCGGGGAAACGGATGTGTCCGCCCCCACCAGCCTGCTTCGGGCCACCGCCTCCGCGAGTTCCGCTTCCCGGACAATGGTTTCCATCCTGACAATCGACTGAGCGGTCTCGTAGGCGCTTACCTGGGCAAGGTAGTAGGCACGGCGGCTTTCCCTGTAGGATTCCAGTGCCTGGCTGTAATCGGCGTCGATCCGGGCGGGAACGCCGGACGTTCCGCCATCTGACAGTTCGCGCAGAACTTCTACGGCGATAAGCGCCCGTTCCCTGGCGTAACGTACCTGGGATAGTTTTTCCTGGGGCGTTAGGTAATATTCGTCATAGCTGCTTCCAAAGTCTTTCAGATACACGCTTTCCGCCCAATCGTATACTTCCTGTCTCTTGCGCAGTTGAAGGCGGGCTTCCGTCATTACCCTGTAATATTCATCCGCCAGGTCTACCGTGGCGTTGTAGTCCGCGCAGCTCTGGTCAATGGCCTGGACGGCCGCATTGTACTCGTTATTCGCGTAGTCATTGTATTTTTTTTGTGCCTGCGTCAGGACCTGTTCTTTTGCGGCCTTCATGGCCCCAAGTGTTTCACTTCCTTCGTTTATGTACCGCAGTTTTTCCAGTTCGTCGTATATCAGCAGGTAGATTCGGGAATCCATTGTTAGTTCGTTTTGGTAGTCCTGCCACCCCGCTTCCAGGGCCGCGCGGGCGGATTCCACCAGCGCGGTATCGGCTGTTTCCCGGTATTGGGTTTGATCCCACTCATCCGGCGTATCAAACCAGATGGCGATCCGGTATATCTTCTCTTCCAATCCTTTAAGGTATGTCTCTTTGGCGTTGGGGGCAAACAGTGGTTCTATTGCCGTTAATGATTTACTGTCAATAATGCCGGAATTTATCCGTGCGCGATGGGAAGCCAGCGTAGTAAGCCATGAAAACCGGCTTTCCTCCTGTTCGGCAAGGTAGTGGCAGGTGTAGATGAGCGCGTCATACCTGCGCAGCAGTTCTTCCAGGGATGTGTTTCTTAAATTTTCGATAAGCGCGGAAAGGGCCAGGGTGTCCCCGGATTCGACGTGGAAAAGAAACTCCTCCCGTACCTGGTCCGCAAGGGCGGCGAATTCGGAGCTGCCCGTTATTTCTGCCAGGCCCGCGTCGTCGTAGATGCCGTAACGCCAGGAATCATAGGCGGTGTAAGAGGCCAGGGCCTCCTGGTACTCTTTTTCGCGGGATTCCCTGTCCGCCGGGATTTCAACGCCGCTTTCGTAATCGCGGACCGCCGCGTATTCCAGGAACGACGCGATAAAAGATTCAAGGGCCTCCTGCCCCGATTCGTTAAGACCCGTTCCCGCCTCTCTCAGTGCCGCCGTGTATTCCAGGGCCTTGCCCGTGGTGTCGAGTCCCGCTTTGAGGGCCGCTATAAGTTCCGCCACCCTCTGTCCGGCTTCGCGGTTTTTCTGGTTCAGCAGTCGGGCATCGTACTGTCCGTAGCGTTCCTGGATTACAGCGGCCCGTTCCGCCCCCCCGTTATCAGGGTCCGGCAGGGTTCCTGTGATAAGGTATTCGATAGCCTCTTTCCGCAGCAGCGCCTCACCATCGTAATACGACGCGGCTTCTTCCCAGGCCCAGCACATCAGGGCCAGCAGGTTTTCCCGTTCCACCGGGTCCTCGGTCTCCCGGTAGGCCAGGTCCAGTTCAATGAGAAACTCTTTGCCGCTCCATGACCGGGTTTCCCCTTCCGTATCCGCTCCCCAGGCGTTTATCAACAGGAATTCTACGGGGTAACGTCCCGCCTCGGCCCGCAGATCCTCCTCCCGGCCGGACCGGGCAAGGGACCGCGCCTCTTCCGCCTTTGCCTCAAGTTCCGCAATTCCGTCCTGCCCGGTGCCGGAGCCCGCTTCCAGTGAATTGATGAGGGAACGCAGTTCCAGGGAATGCAGAATATCGTTGTACTCGCGGGAGAGCTGGTAATAGGTGTGTATGGTATCCTCAAGGGACCGTTCTTCTCCCCCCTCGCCGTGTAATTTCCCTTTCCAGAAATCCAGAATCACTGTTGCGAGTTCCGTCAGTTCCGCGTAGACAAGGGCCGGGTTCATGTCATTCATGGCGGCGATGATGTTAAGGTAATCGCGCTGGGCGTCTTCTACTTCCTGCCTGAAGCCTGCCAGGATCGCCTGGGCGTTCTCAAAATTTTCCTGGGTTTTTCCCAGGGCCATGCTTTTTTGGCCGATAAGGTCCGTGATGCCCTGGTAGTCCCGCGCGGATTCTTCATAGGCGGTCCTGGCCTTTTCCAGTTCCTCCCGTGTTGTTGCCGCGTCCTCGATTGTGGAACTTGTCTCCTGGGCATAGCGGTGAAGGGCTTCGGCCACTTCAAATTCCCGGTCCCAGTAATTCAACAGGGCCTCTGCCTTAAGGAGTTCCCCGGTAAGTTCACCGTGGGTCCCGGAGTTTTCCACGACGCTGCCCGCCAGCTCGTAGAGCCGTCTGGCGCTGTCATCAGCAAATTCCCGGTACTTCAGGGCCAGGGAAAGCCAGCCGGTGTCCGCGTTGATAAGGGCATCGGCGCTCTCCACCAGTTCATCACTCAAAAGTTCATGAATTGATGACAGTGTTTTTGTTTCCCTCAGTGCCAGGCAGGCTTCCCGCCAGAGTTCAATTTGGGTACGCAGTGTCTGCGCGTTTTTTTTGTTTGGATTTGTCAGATCGTCTATATCAAGGTTGGTAAGCAGATTTTTAATCAGGTCATAATCAAGGCCGGCAAATCGTTCCGCCAGGGGTGTTTCGGCCGCGTTTTTTATATGCGTGTAGACCATGAGGTACTTGTCGTCCCAGAAGCTGAACCAGCTTTCAATTCCCTGGCTGACGAGGTTCATCATCTGGCGGCTGCGGATATAGATTGCCTCCTGGGATTCCAGCATCTTTTCCTTTATGCCGCGGCTCTCCTCCGCCGCCGCGAGAAATTCCGCACGGGCGTCTTCAAGTTCCGCCGCCAGGCGCGACTGGTTTTCCTGCCATGCGGCAAATCCCTCGTCAAGTTTTAACAGTATTGCTGTTTCCCAGCTTTTTTGCCGTTCTGTCAGTTCAAGGTAGGCCTGATTCCAGGCTTCTTCTCCGGCAAGGAACGCGTCTTCCGCGTCGTGTTCCCATTCCGAACGGGCCGCCAAAAAGCCAAGTTCCGCCTCTTCCCAGCGGGCCAGGGCCTCCTCAAAGGCGGTCCGAAACTGGTTAAGCCAATCCCCGGCGTTAAGTTCGATGTCTTCCTGATCCTCCGCGGCGATCATGGTATCCAGTTGGTTAAACAGTTCCCGCGCCCGTTCGTCCGCGGCTTCTTCCGCTTCTCTGGCCAGTTCCCTGGCGATAACTGAGGCGGCCTGACCGGCGGCAAGTTTTTTTACGCTTTCCTGGTCGTAGAGCAGTTCCGTCATAAAACGGTTCCCCTCCGCCAGGGCAATACGGTTGTATTCCCGGAGGACCTCAATCCGCCGTTTTTCCGCTGTCTCGCGGATCAGTGCCTCCCGTTCCCCGGCGCTTAATCCCAGGTCCTGGAAGCGGCTCTCCAGTTCGGTGTAAACCGCGCCATGCTGTTCCTCCCAGCCGTTTAAATACTGATCCACGATTTCGGCGGCTACCTGTTCCCAGGCGGCCCGGATTCCGCCGGCGTCCGTCACATCTGCGATCTGCCCGGAACTTTCCCACAGTCCCGCTGTTTCCCGCAGCGCCGCTTCCAGCCCGGAACCCTCAAACCCCGCCCGTTCGCTGTAGACCCGTTCACTTGCCCAGCGTACATAGGCGGTCTCCAGTTCTTTGCGGTAGCTTGTTTCCGCCCGTTCCCGTTCTTTAAGCCAGGCCCCGCCGTCCTGTTCCAACAACCATACGGCCCCGCTTTCCCATTCGTACATGGCCGCTTCCAGTCCCGATTGGGCAATCTGTTCCCAACTTTGGGCGCTGCGTTCCGCGGCGGCTCTGTCCAGGTAGTGTTCCAGCCGGGCCATGCCCTGCCGCAGGTCCGTCCGCAGTTCCAGTGCCGGAAGCATTGCCGCCAGGTGGCACTGGACCAGTACCAGAGCGATAACTTTACTGAGTTTCGAATTCATGATCCCCTCCTGCGCCGTATGGCGCTGTTTACCGCCGCCCTTACGGGGCCGGTTTTTTCTCACCTATATAGAGGGGTGGACATGCGTTCTTGAATCGTTTTTTGAGGAAAATTTTTTATTTTTTTGAAAAATTGCCGCGGCGCGCGAGGGCCCCGCAGCTCTACAGGGTTCTGATGATCGCTTCCGCGGCGGAACGGCCTTCCGCCATAGCCCGGACGACAAGGCTTGCGCCGTTTTTGGCGTCCCCGGCGGCCCAGACTTTGGGGTTGCTGGTGTGGAAGGTGCCCCTGGTTTTGATGTTACCCCGCTCATCGGTTTCCAGTCCCAGGCCGGTAACGACTCCGCCCTGGACAACGTGGGTAAAGCCCATAGCCAGGAGTACCAGGTCCGCGCCGATTTCAACATCGCCGCCGGCAGCTTCGTGCATTACCCAGCGGCCCTGTTCCTGGGTCCAGTCTACCCGGCAGGTCAGGACGGAATCCACAGCGCCGTCCTTGCCCCGGAACTCTTTGGTGTTGATGGACCAGAGGCGCTCGCCCCCTTCAAGGTGGGAACTGGAGGTTTTAAGGACGGTGGGCCAGAGGGGCCAGGGCGCGGAATCTGGGCGGTGTTCCGGGGGTCTGGGGAGCAGTTCTATCTGGGTAACTTTCCGGGCCCCCTGGCGGTTGGCGGTACCTACACAGTCCGAACCGGTGTCGCCGCCGCCGATGACAAGGACCCGCTTGCTGTAGGCGGTAATGGGCTCCACAGGTTCCCCCCCCAGGCTGCGGTTCTGCAGGGAGAGGAAGTCGAGAGCCTGGACAATGCCGGAAAGTTCCCGGCCCGGCACCCTGAGGTCCCGCGCGTCCCGCGCTCCGATGGTGAGGAGGATCAGGTCGAACGAGGATTCCAGAGTCCGGGGATCGATTACCTTACTGTCGTCCCCCCCGGTACCAAAGGCGTAGGGGGCGTCTCCGATCCGGGTATGGGTCTTAAAGCTGACCCCTTCGGCTTCCATGATCCGTATCCGCCGGTCTATGAAATTTTTATCCAGCTTGAAATCGGGAATACCGTAGCGGAGGTAACCGCCCGCCTTGCGGTCCCCTTCGTAGACGGTAACGGAAAAACCGGCCCGGTTCAGGTACCAGGCGGCGGAAAGGCCCGCGGGGCCGGCCCCAACCACGGCGACTTTTTTACCGTTCCGCTTCCGGGGGGGCTGGGGGACCACAAGGCCCAGGCTAAACGCCTTTTCGATGACCGCAAGTTCATTTTGCCGGATGGTTACGGGGTCATCGTTGGCCCCCAGGACGCAGGAGGCTTCGCAGAGGGCGGGGCAGACCCGTCCGGTGAATTCCGGGAAGGGGGTCGTGTCCTGGAGCGCCACCCAGGCCCCCACCCAATCGCCCCGGTAAAGCCGGTCCTGCCATTCGGGCATGGCGTTTCCCACCGGGCAGGCCCAGTGGCAAAAGGGCACCCCGCAGTCCATACAGCGGGAGGCCTGGGCCATCCGGTCCCCGTCGGAAAGCTGGAGTTCCACCTCGCTGTAGTCGTTGATCCGTTCCTCAACAGGGCGATACCCCGCAACCTGCCGCTTAACCGTTAAAAAGGCCCCAGACTTTCCCATTCAATACTCCTGCGGCCCATTATGCCCCGAAAAACCGGCCATCCGCAAGCGTACGCCCAGCGGGACAACGGCGTTTGCTTGTGCATATGTTTGCGCATATGTTTGCGCGGGGAACGGCGGGCCGGCGCTCCCCAGATGAGTTCACCAGATGAGTTCACGTTGTTTGGTTCAACCGGCCCTTATACCCACGCCGTTGTCCCGCCCCCCGATAAAGGAGGCAAAATTGGTATATGACACCCCGCTTCACATCCGTTCACCCTGTTTTAGGTACTCGTGCCTATGCGCTGGCCCTGGGTACCGGCGGTATACTAATAGTCTATCTTAAAAATACCAGTTTATACATTTATTTAAAAATCAATTTGTTTTGTGATATTTGCCTTTTAGGGACCCGACTGTTAATATCGCCGCGGATTGTGGAGCATCGAGAATATTTAAAAACTCGTTTTCTAATTCGTAATAAAGTACCTCCCTTGCGAAAAAATCTTTATCCTGTTTTTTTTCATAGATCAAAATTATTGTTTCATTATTAAAAACATACCTACCACTGGTAATCGTTTCGGATTTTCCCCATCTATTAAAGGATGTTATGGTAAACCTGTCTTTCTGAAAAGTTATTTTATTGTTAAATGGCGGATAACTATTTTCATAATACCATGTCCCTGCCACATGGGCAGGGTTTGCATCTGAAAATGCCAGATATGCTTTTACTTTTTCAATACTAGCCAGGGCTGCTATTTTGCCATCATCCGGTTCTTCGAGCACTCTTTCATCAGTTAATTTGGTAAGAAAAAAACGTATTGAATCAGGGGAAAATAATCCTTCCAATTCCGTAATTTCATAATCGAGATAATAATTTTGTCCTTCTTCAAAATTAAAAACGACACGTAGCATGTCGGATATTTTATTTCCATCGTTGTACTGTACAGTCAGTTGATGTATTCCAGGGATAAGAGTAACCATCTCATTTCTATGGATAGCGTCACGCGGGCGATCAACATCGTTGATCGCAAAGATATATGAATATTCTTTAGTCGCTATATAACACCTTTCTTCCAGAGGAACTTCAGTATTAAAAAATACCGGAATACTCTTCACATAATCTATTTCTGCCTTTTGCCTTACAGTTGTGCAACCGATAAGAAGAAATGCCATCGCCGATAATACAAATAAATACTTTAAATTTTTCATATCTTCTCCTCTATGTGGTATTTTATATAAAAAATATCATATTGTCAATCAATTTTAGCTCCCATTTCGCCCAACGTTCCGGCTGTAACCGATACAGTCCGCGGCAGCGAAGCTGCCGAGTTATGCGAAGTACCCATGATTTTTAATCAGGTTGATTTTCCCAATATTCCCTTATGTTTTTAAAATAGTCTATTCTTTGAGTAATTTTTGCTATTTCATTTGGATAAAATAAATCCAAAGTATCACATAATTGCAGCATCCATCTTTTTCGTGTATTCTCAGCGTTAATATTTACTGTTTTTTAGCGGAAGTTGTTCAGAAACTGAAGTTTCTAAACAACCCTATTGTTATTTAGTAAGGTAGTAACGATTTGCTCAATAGTTTTTCTGGTTTCTGGTATAAACAATTTACTTTTCATCATAAAATTCCTTCAAATAATGCGATTTTTTGTCCGCTTGTTTTAGTTTGTGCAATCCTTTTGTTTTCCTGCATTTGTAAATTCAAGGTATTCCGTTCCCAAAATACCCCATTGGAATAACCTTGAATATTTTTATCATTTTCCGCCAATAACAATCTTTTTTCCGCCCAACAACAGTATTCTTCATTAATTTCAATACCTGTATATGCGCGTCCTAATTTCTTTGCCACAACCGATGTTGTCCCTGAACCCAAAAATGGGTCTAAGACCATTCCGTTTTGGGGACAGCTTGCCAA
>JAIRND010000122.1 GCA_031258225.1 Treponema sp.
AACGAACGGGGGTCGGGGATTTACGAGGTAAAGGGGGAACCGTACAGGGTACAGGTGGTGGTGACGGAGGAGCTGGAAGGGGAGGTGGAATGGCTAAGGGAGTTAAGGGGAGGGTTGAAGGCGGAGGAACTAAGGGTAATACTGGAGAAGGCGGATGAGATGCCGGCAGGGAGTCCGGTATCGGCGTATAAAGATCGGATACTACAGGCGAACGAAGATGCGGTTAAGGAGTTGCGCATGTCGACACGGGGATTTGACAAACTGATGGAAGAGTGGGGGTTAGCGGCGAAGTGGGAGGCGCGTGGCCGGAAGGCGGCCGCGGCTGAATACGCGGAGCAACAGAGGCAAGCTCAGGAGCAAATCAAGCAAGCTCAGGAGCGACACCAGCAAACCCAGGAGCAAATTCGGCGATTGGAGGAAGAAAATCGCCGCCTGCGCGAGGGGCTGTCCGTCCCTGCCGGATCGGGAGGTAGGAAAGGTTAAGCTCAGGACAAGGCATGTATCAACGTGTACTACTACGCAGTCCAATAGTGCCCACGATAAACGCACGTATAGGATCGGAGGAGAAACTACGCTATACTTCAACATCCGGCAGTCCTGGGATTCTGTGGACTGTCCGGCAGTCTGTTTGTGAATGGAGGAGAGCTATGAACGAGATCAAAGGGTCAAAAACATGGGCAAACCTGGAGACGGCCTTTGCCGGCGAATCCCAGGCTCACACCAAGTACCAGTATTACGCCTCCAAGGCGGAGAAAGAGGGGTACCAGCAGATCGGCGCGATATTCCGGGAAACCGCGGGAAACGAGAAGGAACACGCCAAAATATGGTTCACGCTGCTCCACGGCGGCGATGTACCGGCCACCACGGAGAACTTGAAAGACGCCGCCGGCGGGGAAAACTACGAGTGGACCGGCATGTACGCGGAATTTGCCAAAACCGCCAGGGAGGAAGGCTTTACCGAGATCGCCCTGCTCTTTGACATGGTGGGGAAGATCGAAAAAGAACACGAGGAACGGTACCGGAAACTTTTGGCCAACATCGAAGGGGGGCTGGTGTTCTCCCGTGACGGGGACCAGATATGGAAGTGCGCCAACTGCGGCCACATCATCATCGGAAAAAAGGCCCCGGAACTCTGCCCAGTCTGCAAGCACCCCAAAGCCTACTTCGAGATTAAGGCGCAAAACTATTAAGGGCGGCACAGGCGGCTGCCCCAACGGGGACCCTGGCAGGGGCCCTGCCGGGTATTTTCCCTTGTAGCACCATCTGCTACAATAGGGGTATGTGCGCTTTACTATCGGCCTTGTCCCGGGACCAGGCATGGGCTCTTTTACAACGGTACAACCGGGATCCGTTTCATATCCAACATGCCCTGACGGTGGAGGGGGTAATGCGCTGGTACGCCGTGGAGCTGGGCTACGGCGGGGAGGAGGATTTTTGGGGTATCGTAGGGCTCCTCCACGACATCGACTTTGAGGAGTACCCGGACGAGCACTGTGTCAAGGCGGTGGAACTGCTGCGGGAGGCCGGCGCGGACGATACGCTGATCCACGGGGTATGCTGCCACGGTTACGGCCTGACGGTGGATATAAAACCGGAACACGAGATGGAAAAGGTGCTGTACGCGGTGGATGAGCTTTCGGGGCTTATCTGGGCGGCGGCGATTATCAGGCCCTCCAAAAGCGTGATGGACATGGAGCTGAAATCCGTTAAAAAGAAGTACCGGTCGGTGAATTTTGCCGCGGGTTGTTCCCGTGAGGTGATCGAGCGGGGAACCGCCATGCTGGGCTGGGACCTGGACAAGCTGATTGAGCAGACGATCCTGGCCATGCGTTCCTGCGAACTGGAGGTTGCCGCGGTGATGGACAAGTTAGCGTAGTACCGCCTGGAGGGTTCATGCGCGAAGCGCGACAAACTCCTGGAACGGTAAGGCAGAAGGCGGTAATCGCCATGTCCGGGGGGGTGGACAGCGCGGTAGCGGCGGCGCTGACGCTTGGGGAAGGTTATGATTGCATCGGCGTTACCCTTAAACTTACCGATGTGGACCCGGCGGGGGAGAGGCCGAAGCGGGGCTGCTGTTCCCTGGCGGATGTAAACGACGCCCGGCAGGCGGCCTACAAGCTGGGTCTGCCCCACTATGTGCTGAATTTTACCGGGCCGTTCCGGGACGAGGTGATCCGCCGTTTTGTGGAAACTTATGAGGCCGGCCGGACCCCCAACCCCTGCATTGATTGTAACCGGTACATAAAATTTGAGCGGCTCCTCTACCGGGCCAGGGAACTCGACTTTGATGTTTTGGTTACGGGCCACTATGCCCGGATTGAACAAGACCGGGGAAGCGGCCGCTTCCTCCTGAAAAAGGCGCTGGACCAGAAAAAAGACCAGAGTTACGTCCTCTACTGCCTGAACCAGGAGCAGCTTCAAAGGACCCGCCTTCCCCTGGGCGGCAAAACCAAGGCCCAGGTCCGGGAAATCGCCGCGGAACTGGGTTTTGCCAACGCGGAAAAGCCGGACAGCCAGGACATCTGTTTTGTTCCCGATGGGGACTACGGCGGTTTTATGGAACGCTGGACCGGAAAAGTTTACCCTGCCGGTAACATTGTGGACGGGACGGGGAAGGTTCTGGGGAAGCACCGGGGGCTTGTCCGCTATACCATTGGACAGCGGCGGGGTCTGGGGGTAGCCGGAAATAAGCCGGTCTATGTTACCGCCAAAGACCTGGCCGCCAATACCCTTACGCTGGGGCCGGATGCGGCGCTGTACTCAAAAACCTTTACGGCGGTGGATATCAACCTTATCGCGCTGCCCCGTCTGGAGGCGCCCCTGCGGGCCCGCGTAAAGACCCGCTACCTGCAGGCCGAGCAGTGGGCCACGGTCGAACAAACCGGGGAGGACAGTCTAAGGGTGGAATTTGACGAAGCCCAGCGGGCCATTACGCCGGGGCAGGCGGCGGTACTGTACGATGGGGACCTTGTGTTGGGGGGCGGAACGATCCGGTCCGGCTAACCCCGCAGCCCCGCCGTCAGGCTTTGCTCAAGCCCTGGGCCCAGGCCCGGACATTTTCCAGGGTTTCGCCGCGGTTCATGCCGGCGGGGATGATAAAGGCCCGCTCGGCCACAATCGTATTATTGCCAAGCGCGGCCTTGAGCCGATCAAAGACACGGCCCTTGCCGCCCCTGTGGCAGCAGAAAAGCGCGATCTTCTTCCCGCTTATCCTGGTCTCGTCCAGAAACGTGGCAAGGGCCGGGCTAGGGGAACCGGCCCAGACAGGGGTCCCGATAACGATAAGGTCGTACTGTTCCCAATCGGCCTTGTAGGGCATGAGGGACGGTTTGGCATGGGAGAACACCTGTTTGCCGCCCCAGATATACTTGGCAAGGCCCTTCCGCTCCTTGTCATCCGTCAGCTTGAGTTCCAGGGTCTCGGCGCCCAGGCTGTTCTTGATTACCCCGGCCACAAGGCCGCAGTTACCGGTGTAGGAAAAATACACAACCAATGTTTTCATGGGGGAATATTAGCATACACGGTAAAAGAAATACAGCTTCGCCGCCGCCTCAAACTGTTTCCCCCCGCGTGGTGTCCGATTAGGGGGCCTTTCTGATGTAGAGGGGTATGGAGGATAGTTCTTTGTCATCGATGTAAAACACAAAGTTTACCACTCCGCAGGCGTTGAAGCGCAGGTTTGAGATGCTGAAGACGAGGTGGGAGACGGTGCTGGCGTTTCCTACTCCTTTGACTTCCACGTTGCCGGTGATGGCGTCCATGCTCATTTCGCCGTTGAGGTCCCGGGTTTCGATGCGGAAGGAATGGCGGGAGAATTCCCACAGATCGAAGCGGAGGCGGATTACAACGGAAAGCTGGGGGTGGGTGAAGGGGAAGTTGCGGGAGATGATGGTGTCGAAGGTACCGACGATGGTCAGTTTGCCGCCGTTTTCCTGGGCGAAATCGCAAAAGGTAAATATCTCTATTTTCATTGGGCCTTCTTGTTAGTGGGCTTGAAAGCCCGGCATGTATGTTTTTAGAAACAGCGCAAGGCGTTGTTCGTATAGTTCGCCGTCCACGCTGTAGGCGGCTCCATGCCCGGCCCCGGGAACGGTGTAGAGTTCTTTTGGGGCGGCGCAGGATTTGTACAGTTCGCCGCACATGGTAAAGGGGACAAAGGTGTCCGCCTCTCCGTGGATGAAGAGGGTGGGGACCTGGGATTTTTTTACCTGTTCGAGCGCGGAGGCTTCCTCAAATGAATAGCCGGCCCGCCGCCTGGTCATGCGGCTGACGGTTTTGATGAGCGGGGGAAAGGAGAAATGGTAGCGGAGTTTCATCTGCCAGCTTAGCTCGGCCGCCACCGAGGTATAGCCGCAGTCCGCTATGATAAGTTTTAACTCCGGGGGGACCGCTTCGCCGCTGGTCATGAGAACGGTTGAGGCCCCCATCGAGATGCCGAACAGGGCGATGCTGGTTCCGGGGTTTTGTTGCAGGACCTGATCCATCCA
This sequence comes from Treponema sp., assembly GCA_031258225.1. GTDB lineage: Bacteria > Spirochaetota > Spirochaetia > Treponematales > Breznakiellaceae > JAISFT01. Next base: position 4,488 of record JAIRND010000122.1, read on the forward strand.
CATGAGTATGTCCAGGCGTTCGGGCCAGCCAAAGCCGATGTAGTCTCCCTGGCTTTGTCCGTGGCCCCGCGCGTCGGGAAGTAGTACGTTCATGCCGAATTTATCATGAAAGACGCGGGCTATGTAGGCAAGCTGTCTGGCGTCCCCTGAGTAGCCGTGGACCAGGATGGCCGTGGCGGGAGTGGGCCCGGCGTCCGCGGCGGCGGGAATGTAGAAGGCGTGGAGGCGCAGGCCATCCCTGGTTTCTATCCGGCGTTCCTCTACGGTCTGGGTGTCCAGCCAGTTCGTTTCCCTGGGGTTGGGGGCTTTGCGGGCCACCGTGATGTTGTAGAAATAGTGGGGAAGGACGTAACCCAGCAGCACGGCAAGCAGCGCAACGAGGACGGCGGCCGGAAAAATTATAACGCTCAAGGGGAGTTCCTTATTGGGTGTCATCTTCGGGGAACGCGACAACCCGGTTTCGCCCGGCTTTTTTTGCCTGGTACATGGCCATATCGGCATTGTTGATGATTCTGTCGATGTACGCGTCGTCGACAGGCCCGTCAAAATCCACCGGGGTTACGGCAACCCCGAAACTGGCGCTTATGTACACGGGTCCGCTTTCAAGGTTGATGGGGGTGGAGGCAATGGTCTCCCGTATCCGTTCGGCAATGGCGACGCTGGTGGCCATATCGGCGCCGTTGAAAAAAAATACAAACTCCTCCCCCCCATAACGGCCCATAAAGTCGTTTTTTCGCAGGATGCAGGCGATTACCTTGACGACGAAGCGCAGGGCCTCGTCCCCGGCCAGGTGTCCCCACGTGTCGTTAAAACGCTTAAAATAGTCAATGTCCATCATTACCACGCCGCAGGGGGTCCTGGTGGACAGGGCGGAAGTGAGTTCGCGGTTGGTCCGCTCCATAAAGGAGGCCCGGTTCATGGCCCCGGTAAGGGCGTCGTGGGCGGCCAGATGGCGGAAACGGTATTCCCGCTGCTGCAGGGCTATCACGGTGGAATTCCGCTGGTTTACCTCGCTCTGGAGGCTCTCTGTCAGTCTGCGAAGGGCCAGGAGTTCGTGATGAATATCCTCAAGCAGGGGAATCTCCGCCAGTTTTGGGGAAAGGGAGGGCGTTTCCCGTTCTTTAAGCAGTTTCCAGACATGTTCCAAAGCCGCCTGTACCGGCAAAGGGTCAAAAACATCCAATTCCCCCGGAAACTCCGGAGATTTGGCTATTTTGACGGCGTTCTGTTTTGTCATTCGGTCTTTACATCCTGCTTCTATACGTTTGTTAAGGGAACCGGTTTCAAAACCAACCGGGTATTGAATCCGGTTCAAGGCTCCTGAGCTTAAGGCTCCTGAGCCAAGGCTCCTAAAATAATATACTACGTTTGACGATAAAAAACACGTCCCGCGCCATGTTGCTTGAGGCTGGAAAGACCGGTACCATAGGCCTATGAGTGATTTCATCCACCTGCATGTCCATTCCGATTTTTCCCTCCAGGACGCGGCGGTGTCCGTGATGAGTCTCTGCGACAGGGCGGAGGCGCTGGGGATGGAATACCTGGCTCTGACGGATCACGGCAACATGTTCGGGGCCATGGATTTTCTGGCGGCCTGTAAAAAAAACGCCAAGGGGGAAAAGCGGGCCCGGCCCATTAAGCCCATTATCGGCTGCGAGGTCTACGTTGCCCCTGGTTCCCGGCTGGAAAAGAAGGGGTCGGAAAGCGATAACAAGTACCACCACTTTGTCCTGTTGGCGGAAACCCAGGAGGGTTACTTTAACCTTGTAAAACTCTGTACCAAGGCCTATACGGAGGGTTTCTACTACCGGCCCCGTGTTGACGATGAGCTGCTTGCCGAATACCACAGGGGGCTTATCGCCCTTTCCGCCTGTGTCAGCGGGGAGATCCCCCGGCTGATCCTGGAGGGGAAAACGGAGGAGGCGGAGGCAAAGGCCCTGTTCTACCGTTCCCTCTTTGGGGAGGGGAACTTCTACCTGGAAATCCAGGACCACGGTATCCCGTCGGGGGTCCTGCGGGGCAGTTCCCTTTCCCAGCGGGACATTAACAAGGTCATTGCCGGTATCTCCGCCAGGACTGGTATCCCGCTGGTGGCCACGAACGACGTTCACTACCTGAAGCGGGAGGACGCGGTTGCCCATGATATTCTGCTCTGCATCGGCACGGGGAAACTGCGGACCGACGAGCGGCGGAAAAAGTACCACGGGGACCAGTTTTACTTTAAGACCGGGGAGGAAATGGCGGCCCTGTTTCCCGAATACCCGGAGGCCGTTTCCAACACGGTGAAGATCGCCCGGCGCTGCGTCCCGAATGTGCCGCAGATAGATGGCAAGGAACTTGCCGAGTACCTGCCGGACTTTGCAATTCCCCCCGGCTATGCCAATGCCGACGAGTACCTGCGGTACCTGACGATGAAGGGGCTGCCTGAGCGGTACCCCGACATGGGGGAACGGGCCGTCAAACAGGCCGAATACGAACTGGATGTGATCATCTCGATGGGGTTTACCGGGTACTTCCTCATCGTGGCGGACTTTATCAGTTGGGCCAAGGAGCGCGGCATCTCCGTGGGTCCGGGCCGGGGTTCCGGGCCGGCATCCATTGTGGCCTACGCGCTGGGGATAACGGGCATTGATCCCTTCAAGTACAACTTCCTGTTTGAGCGTTTTTTGAACCCGGAACGGGTCTCCATGCCGGACTTTGACATTGACTTCTGCAACGCGCGCCGGGACGAGGTGATCCAGTACGTTGTCGAAAAGTACGGCAAGGAACGGGTGGGGCAGATTATCACCTTTGGAACCCTGGGGGCCAAGCAGGTGATCAAGGATGTGGCCCGCGTGCTGGACTTTAGCATTGCCGAATCGGACATGATCACCAAGCTGATCCCCAAGGACGCCAAGATCACGCTGAAAAATGCCTTTGAAAAGGAACCGCAGTTGACAGAGCTGGAGCGGGACCCAAAGTACACCGAACTTTTTAAGCTGGCCCGGAAACTGGAAGGGCTGAACCGTCATTCCAGCATCCACGCCGCGGGGGTGGTGATCGGCAAATCCGCGCTGGACAACTACGTGCCCCTGTACCGGGACCCTAAAACCGGGGCTATAGCGACGCAGTACACCAAGAACTTTCTGGAGCAATGCGGCCTGGTGAAAATGGACTTTCTGGGGCTCAAAACCCTGGACGTACTCAGGTATACCGAGGAGCTTATCCGGGAACGGGGCGGTGAGTTTAGCGATTTCAGCGTAGAGACGGTTCCCGAAACCGATGAGGCAACGTTCAAGATGCTGGGGGAAGGGAAGAGTTTTGAGGTCTTCCAGTTTGAATCCGAGGGGATGCAAAACACCCTTAAACAGGCGCGGCCCAACAGAATCGAGGACCTTATCGCCCTTAACGCCATGTTCCGGCCGGGGCCCATTAAGTTTATCCCACAGTTTGTCGATTCCAAATGGGGCCGGAAGCCTGTCGAGTACCCGCACCCCAGCCTTGAGGGTATCCTTAAAGAGACTTACGGGGTCATAACCTACCAGGAACAGGTCATGCAGGCCGCCCAGATTGTCGCCGGTTACAGCCTGGGACAGGCGGATCTGCTGCGCCGGGCCATGGGCAAGAAGCAAATGGATGTTATGATCAAGGAAAAGGGCAAATTCATTGCCGGCGCCGTCAAGCAGGGCTACAGCCAGCAGAAAGCCGATGAAATTTTTGAGATTCTGGTTCCCTTTGCCTCTTATGGCTTTAACAAGCCCCACGCCGCGGCTTACTCGATACTGGCCTACCAGACCGCCTACCTAAAGGCCAACTTTCCCGCGGAGTTTATGGCCGCCAATCTTTCCAACGAGATCTACAGCACCGACAAAGACAAACTTTCCGCCTGTATTGACGAGGTCCGGAAGATGGGCATTGCCCTGGATCCGCCGGATATAAACCGTTCGGGCAAGGTCTTTACCGTGGTGGATAACCGCATTGTCTACGGTTTTTTGGGGATCAAGGGCATAGGCGACCGGAGCGCGGAGGAGATCGTCACGTGCCGCCGGGAGGGGCCCTACCGGGACTTTATGGACTTTCTAGACCGGATCGACATCAAAACGATTGGCAAGAAGAACATGGAACTGCTGATCCTGACCGGGGCCTTTGACAGCGTGGGCCGGAGCCGGGAGGTCCTGCTGGGAAATCTGGAACGGGCGATAGAGTACGCCCAGAACATCAAGGACGAGTCCAAATACGGCCAGTCCAGTCTCTTTGGGGATATCGAGGAGAAGATCTACCCCGATTTTATCTTTGACGTGTTTCCCGAAAAGAGCCGGGAGGAAAAACTGCGGATCGAAAAGGAACTGACGGGCTTCTACCTTTCCGGGCATCCCATGGACGGCTGCCGGGAGATCTGGAAAACTTACGTCAAACTGGACCTGAGACACACTGAACGCGCCGCGCCGGGGCCCTGTGTTCTGATCGGTATCCTCAAGACGCTGCGGGCTATCACGAATAAAAGCGGAAGGCCGATGGCCTTTGCCACACTGGCGGATTTTGAGGGGGAGATAGACCTGGTATTTTTTGAGGATATCTGGGTAATGTACCGGGACAGGATCGGCGAAAATGACATTATCGCCCTTAAGGGGAAGCTGGACACCAAGCGGGGAAAGCCGTCGGTCCACGTGGAAGCGGTTCTGGAGGCGGAAAAACTTAAAATCCCGGAACTGGTGGAGAATTTTTGCGCCCAGGTTCTGGACAAGTACCAGGAACCATGGCGCCGCTTTGTCAACGTGGACCTGGGGGACCTGGCGAATGCCCGGGAGGGGGAGTATACCCTGATAGGTACGGTAACAAACCTGCGGCCCATTCAGGACAAAAACGGAAAAGACATGGCCTTTGGGTCCCTGCGGGACTACCGGGGGGAGATAGACCTGGTGTTTTTTGGAAAAGTTTGGGAGAGCTGCCGGGGTAAATTGGTCGAGGGAAAACCGGCGGCCCTAAAAGGCCGGCTGGATAAGTCCAGGGACAAGCCGAATTTTAAGGTCAGTTCGCTCCTGGACCTGGGGCGGCTGGAAAAAAAGGCGGAGAAAATGGCAGAGGACACAACGGATACCACGGTGGAAGGCGGTACGGCCGGCACGGTCGCGCGGGAACTGTCCGCGCAGGCTGTGGCGGACAGAACAACGGCGGGCCAGGCGGTGGCGGGCAGCGGCGGCGCGGGCGCCGGGACACCCGGACAGGAACCGCTCTGGCGGGAACTGCACATACGGCTGGACAGCGCGGCCGCCCGCCTTGACGAAGACCTGCTGCCCCTGCGGGACGAACTGATGGAAAACCCCGGATCCTGCCAGGTCTTTATTCACGTGCCCCTTGGGCCGCCCCTTGGGCCTCCCCTTGGGCCTCCCCTTGGGCCGCCCCAGGGGGCGGCCCGGCGGGAAACGGTGATCCGCACCGCAAGCCAGATAAGCGCAAGCGCCGGAGCGGACTCCATAAACGCCTTGAAACGCTGCCCCGCGGTGGCGGAAGTTTGGGGGGAATGACATGAGTTTTATCCTGACCCTGCTGGGGAACCTTGCGGGGCTGTACATGCTGCTCATCTTTATCCGGGTTATGCTCAGTTGGTTCGGCGGGGCCCGCCTGGGCCGTCCCGCCGAGATTCTGGCCCAACTGACCGATCCCTACCTGAATTGGTGGCGCCGCTTCCCCATATTCCGGACCGGGTACATCGATCTGTCCCCCGTGGCCGGCCTTACGGCCCTTTCGCTGGTCCAGACGGTCTGCAACACCACGGTCTACTATGGCCGCCTGAGCCTGGGGATCCTGCTGACCATTGTCCTGCAGGCGGCCTGGTCCATCGTTTCCTTTGCCCTGGGCTTTTTCATCATCGTTCTGCTCCTTAGGCTTATCGCCTACCTTACCAACCGGAACATCTACTCCACGTTTTGGCGGATCGTCGATTCCATTTCCCAGCCTGTGCTGTACCGTATTACGCGGATATTCTTCCGGCGCCGGCTTATCAACTACCTGGCGGGCATAGTCCTCTCCGCCGGCGTCCTCACAGTCCTCGGTATCGGCGGCCACCTCCTCGTCACCCTGCTCAGCGGCATCTTCCAGGGGCTGCCGTTTTAGAACCGGTAACCGCCCCTGCCGGGAGGCGGTAGAGGGTTACGTTCAGGCGTATCAAACTGAACTACTCACAGGTTGAATGATGACAGCGTACTAGTGGATCTCCACCGGTTCGGTTACCCTGGCGACAAGGTGTTCGCCGCCGGCAAGGGTAACGCGCCGCAGCCCCCTTGTGGTAAGCCCCAGGTTTTGGCATTTACCCATCCCTTGCGCAGAGGGGGCGGGATTGGCACCATAAAGGTCTATGTTTCTGCGGGAACTTACAGAACCTGTAGGCCGTA
>JAIRND010000187.1 GCA_031258225.1 Treponema sp.
CCGCCCCTGTAACGGTTCACGATAGGGAGTTAAGGTTAGGAGGGTATCAAACCTAAAACCTCAGGTTGAATGGTGTCTGACTACACCATAAAGAGGGCAGAGTCGTGGAGGTTCGGGAAGCATCGGAAGCACCAAAAAACCCCACAATTACAATCATGACTGCGTACTAGCCCCCCATGCGCCGGCCCTGTCTCTCAACAAAAGGGGGAAAATTAACGAACATAGCAGCCTGTTGCACTTGTAGGTTTTTGCTCCACGTTGTGTCGCAAAAACCACGATTATTGGGCTGCTTACGCAGTTTGTAAGGTAAAATCGCCTCATAGGTGGTACCTATTCGGCGATTTTTTGGGTTTTACGCGCGAAGCGCGACAAACTGATAGGGCAATCTTCGTAAAAAATACACGGCTGTTATGTATATACGCTGATCCTGTCAAGTCCCCTGATCGCCGTTGCCGGACTCTTTCTTGGCGGCGGCCTTGTCTTTGAGGTCGGCGGCGCCGATGAACAGGGCTATAAGCCCGACAAAGAAGGCGATAACCGGCACGGCGCCCCTGAGAAAGATCAGAACGTCTCCCCACCAGGCGAAACCGGCAAGAACGGCCAGGGCAATAAAAATTAAACCAAGTAGCAACGCTTTCATAGGTCCTCCAGAACTATTAACGATACCCGTAAGAACGGGTAACCATTACAAGAAACGCCGAAATGTAAAACAACATGGGCACATTGGACAGGATGATGGCCGGAACGGGCAGGGAACCAATAGCCGGAAGGGGAGTGGATATACCGAACAGATTCAAAACGGTGTACAGGCTTTCGCCGTAGGCGGCGATTGTTCCGCCTATCATGAGCATCCAGGCGGTATCCCTGGTTCTTGACCAGAGCATGATGGCAAAAAAGGCTGCCAGCGCCCCGATAACAAGACGGCTAAAGACAAATACGGCCTCTCCGCTGTCCATGTTGGTAGTATCGTCAAAGAGGGCCTGAAGCGCAAGGGGCCGTGTCAGGGCCGGAGTCTGCGCGGCGCGGTTCAAGGAGGGCTGCCAGTTTGGCTTCCTCACCGGGGGAGAGGATCCCCGGCAGGATGAGGGGTTCCACCGGATCCGGGGGGATAAGGAAGCCCTGGTTGAGGAAGTTCCGGAAGATGGTCTGCCAGGACCGGCTGTCCCGGGCCCCGGTGAATGAGGCGTGGACCAGGTAGGGACCCCGGCGGCGCCAGGGTACGGGGCCGCTGCCGTAGAGGGCGTGGTTGATCCGGGGGTAAACGGGCCGTCCCCCCAGGGGGCCGGCGGCGATAAGGTCGTACACGGCCCTGGTGGCGGCGGCCAAAAGGACCGGTGAGACGCCTGTTGAGGGGGCAAAACGGTCTTCCAGCGCGGTTTCCAGGGCCAGAACCCAGGGGCTTAGGGGCCAGGGGAGGACGGGGACCAGGATGGAGGCGCGGTCCAGTGCCCCCGGTTCCAGGAAGGGCCGCCACAGGGCCGGTCCGGCGGGGGGCGGGGCCTGTGGGGGGCTAAAGGCGGGGTCCGGGAGGCCCGCCGCAAGGAGGCCCGCCGCAAGGGGGCCGGCCGGGAGGGGGAAGCCCGCCCGTTCCAGGGCCCCGGACAGGGAGGACCAGTCCGCGTACAGGCGGAAGGCCCGTCCGGGGATGAGCCGGGAGAGGGCTTTGACGAGACGCCGTTCCTGGGGGTGGGGCAGGGGGCTGAAAAGGCCCCTGGAGCTGTAGTTTTTAAGTTCACGCGACACTCCGGCGGGGGTATGGCCCAGGATGGAACGGCCGCCCGACTGCCACAGGTCCACCAGCCGTCCGCCTCCCTGGGTGTAGAGCCTGAAATTCCGGGCCCGGAGTACCACGGGCAGCGGAGGTTCCGGGGGGGCTGTTTCCTTAGACATCGTTTCCAATCCGCGTGAAAGCCGAACCCTGCTGGCGGCTTAGGAAACGCAGTTCCTTGCCGCTTTCAAAGAATACCTCCACCACCGGTCCGTCCCCGGTTTCCCGGACCCGCAGTACGCCGCCATACCCGTAATCGTCGTGGTAAAGCCGGTCCCCCCGTTGCCAGTCCCGGCTGTCCCGGTCCTCCCGCGCGTGGGGGCTGCCGTAAGCGCCGGGGGTCCGCCATTGGTGGGGGCTGGAACCGATGATCCGCAGTACGGCGTTGTCTATTTCCCGCAGGAAAAGGCTGGGTTCGGCGTTTTGGGTACGGCCGTACATCCGGCGTTGGGCGCAGGACACCAGGTAGAGTTCGTCCATGGCCCTGGTGGCGCCGACGTAGAAGAGCCGCCGTTCCTCCTCAAGGTCCTCCCCCTTTTTATCGTCGCGGGGAAAGACCCCCTGTTCAATGCCGGTCATGATGACATACCGGAATTCCAGGCCCTTGGTGTTGTGGAAGGTGATGAGCGTGACGGTGTTGTTGCCGGCCTCTTTGTTCGTGGTGTCCTCCAGGGAACGGTCAAGTTCGATATGTTCCAGGAACTGTAAAAGCCCGGTCATGGTGGCGGGGTACTCCACGGCGGCGTTGGCCAGTTCCTGGAGGTTGTTAAGCCTGGGAACCGACCCGATCTCCTCGTGGAGCCGGTAGTGATCGGCAAGGCCCGAATCCGTAACAAGTTTTACCACGAGGACGGACAGGCCCTCCGAACCGCGCAGTTCTTCCCGGGATTCGGGGTTTTCCGTCCGGCGGCCCCTTTTGGGGTCCTGGCTGTTACCGGGACGATCCCCGCCCGGCCCGGCGGGCTGCGCGATAAGGGCGCGGCCTTCTTCGATGAGGGTGAGGAAGCCGCGCAGTCCGGAGGATGCCTTGGGGGAAAGTTCCGGCAGGAGGGAGCGGGCGGCCGCCTCCAGGTCCCCGGCGGGGTTTGCGGCGGGGCCGGACGCGGCCTCGACGATCCGATCCACGGTGGCCTTTCCCAGGCCCCGCGCCGGTTTGTTCACCACCCGGCGGAAGGCGATTTCATCCCTGCTGTTCACGAGGAACGAAAGCAGGGCCAGGGCGTCTTTGATCTCCTCCCGCTCGTAGAATTTCAGGGTCCCCACCACCCGGTAGGGGATGCCGCGGCGCAGGAATTCGGTTTCAAAGCCCAGGGACTGGGCGTTGGTGCGGTAGAGGATCGCCCAGTCGGACCAGCGGACCGGCGCCGTGGCGGCGGTCTTTGGCTTTACCGTCCGTTCGATAAGGTCCGCGCAGAAAGCTGCCTCCTCGTCCTGGCTGGGCAGGAAGGCAAGGACCGGTTTTTTGCCCTCCCCGCGCCGGGAAAACAGTTCCTTGCCCAGCCGGGATTCGTTGTGGGCCACTACCGACGAGGCAAGGCGCAGGATATTTGTTGTGGAGCGGTAGTTCTGCTGTAAACGGATGATGTCCGCCCCCCGGAACCGGTCGGGAAATTCCAGGATGTTCCGCACTTCCGCCCCCCGGAACCGGTAAATGGACTGGTCGTCGTCTCCCACAACGCAGACGTAGGTTGCCGGTCCGGCCAGTTCTTTGAGCAGTTCAAACTGGGCGATGTTCGCGTCCTGGTACTCGTCCACAAGGATCACCCGGAAACGATCCTGGACGCGGGAGGAGACCGCCCCGTTTTCCCGCAGTATTTCCACGGGTTTTTTGATGAGGTCGCCAAAATCGACGTTCCCGATGCTGTGCAGTTTTTCCTCGTAGCGGGCGTAAATTTTTCTAAAGCGCGGGTGGTAGTTGATACGGTCCAGTTCGGGGCTGTCCGGGGAGAAAAAGTAATCCTTGGCGCGGGAGATGCCGCCGGCGATAAGGCGCAGTTCCGGCTTGGGGATGTCCTCCTCTATGGTGGCAAGCAGGGATACCACGTCGTCGTCGTCGTAGATCACGAAGGAGCTGTCCAGGCCGGCCAGGGCGCCGTTGCGGCGCAGGAACCACGCGCCAAACGAGTGGAAGGTCCGCAGCATTGCCTGGCCGGCCCGTTCGTCGATTAGGCGGGCCCGGTCCGCCATTTCGCGGGCGGCCTTGTTGGTAAAGGTTACGGCCAGAATGGAATAGGGGTCCAGGCCCCGTTCCCGGATAAGGTAGGCGATTTTTGTCGTGATTACCCTGGTTTTACCCGAACCGGCCCCCGCCAGGATGAGCAGGGGGTGTTCCCAGTGAAAGACCGCTTCCCGCTGTTCGTCGTTCAGGGCCTCCAGATAGGGGGCAATCTCCGTGGTTTTACCATCCATGCCGGCGCCTCCTTGTTCAGTCAGTTTCAAACCTACCTGAGTTTTGGGATTGGCTCAAGCCTTAAATCGAAGCCCGCGCGGCCCCTTACCCGGCACTGGATCAGGTCGCCGGGAACCAGTTCGGTTTCGCTTTGGACAAGGGACACGCCGTCCACTTCCGGGGCCTGGCAGTAGGTCCGTCCAAGGTACAGGCCCCCGGCGCCGTCTTCCGGTTTTCTGAACGGTTCTTCTATAAGGACCTCATACTCCCGGCCCACAAACCGTTCCATCCGCCCTTCGCTGATGCCCTGCTGCCGTTCTTCTACAATCCGTTTCCGTTTGGCGGCCAGGGACCGGGGTACGCGGTTTTTCATGGTGTAGGCGGGGGTATGTTCCTCGCGGGAGTAGGTGAAGCAGCCCGCCCAATCCAGGGCGGCCTGTTCCTGGAAGTCAAGGAGCCGCTCAAAGTCCTCCTCTGTTTCGCCGGGGAAGCCCACGAGAAACGTGGAACGGATGACCGCGTCGGGCAGGGCCGAGCGGATGGTTCGCACAAGGTTCAGGTAGCGTTCCCCGTCTCCCCGGCGGTTCATGGCCCGCAGCAGGGGCCCGGAGGCGTGCTGCAGGGGAATGTCGAAGTAGGGGAGGAAGCGCCGGTCCGCCACCATGATTTGCGGGACGGAGAGGGGCAGCCGGTCGGGGTGGAGGTAGAGGAGCCTGACCCAGAAGTGTCCGGGAATGGCGGCAATGGCCTCCAGCAGGGCGGGGAGGCCCCCTTCGCCGGGCCGGTCGTCGCCAAAGGAGGCGATATCCTGGCCGATGAGGCAGAGTTCCCGGACGCCCCGGCCCAGCAGGGCGCGGCATTCGGCAACCACATCGGCAGGGGTCCGGCTGCGCAGGGAACCCCGGATAAGGGGGATGGCGCAGAAGCTGCAACGGTTATCGCAGCCTTCGCTGATCTTCACGTAGGCGGAACCGGGCGGGGAGAGCAGGGGCCGGGTCCCCGGGGGTTTGGGGGCGGAGCCTCCAGAAGGAGGGGGCAGCGGAAGACCCGCGAGGGTCTGGAGCGAGGGGGGGGGCTCCCCCCCGCCGGGTGAATCGGGTAGAAGGGCGGAGGCCGCCGCGGCGATACCTTCCAGGGCGGTGTTGCCGAAAAGTCCGTCCGCCTCCGGCAGGGAGAGGCTGAGTTCCGCGGCGTAACGCTGTGCCAGGCAGCCGGCCAGGAGGATCTTTGCGCGGGGGTATTGGGTTCGCCAGGTGAGGACCGCGTTGATCGATTCCCGTTTGGCGCTTTCGATAAAGGCGCAGGAGTTGACGATGATCAGGTCCGCTTCCGAGGGGTCTTCCACGGCGGACCAGCCGGCGCTGTTCAGCAGGGCCATGATAGTTTCCGCGTCTACCTGGTTTTTCGCGCAGCCTAATGGGTCGAGGAAATAACGCGCCAAGGCTAATTCAGGCGGGCCAGAACCAGGCGGTAGGCGTCCCCGTCCCGTTCCCAGCGGATATCCGCAACCACGATTTCTCCGGCAAGTCCCAGTTCCACCGGTACGGTTCTGCCGCCGCCGATAACCTGGAGTTTTGCCGCCTGGGCGTTGGAGGTCCACAGGCGGACTCCGTTTTGGGCCTGGATGTTGAGTTCCTCCCCCCGTTGAAAGTACTGTTCGTTGCGGCCCGGCCGGTCCCGTTCAAACAGGATCTCCCAGCGGAACATGCAGTAGCCCTGGAAATTCAACTGGACGGTGAAGGGGTAGGAGTTTACGGAAGACGGGATCACCATGACGCTGCTAAGAACCTCGTCGGTGCGGACGGGGTCTTCGACAACGGGGGCGAGGCTGATGTATTCAAACTGAAGCCGGGCGCCGGCGGCGGGGTCCTGTTTGTCAAATTCCGCGGCGGTGATCCGCAGTTCCACGATTCCGTCGCTGTTCAGGTCCAGTTCGACATCCTGGCCCAGATCGATCATCAACAGGCCCAGCGGGCTTGTGATTGAGACCGCCTCCCCCAGGTCGGACAGGACCAGTTTGTAGGGGTGTTCCCCCAGGGGAACAAGGACGGAATCGCCGGAGTACAAACGGGGTTTCAGGGGCTCGGCCCCCAGGGTGTACTCCACCGGCTGCCGGACTTCGACAACCGGGGCCTGTTCCCAGGCGGGCCGGCGGGTGAAGTAGTAGTAGGCACCTGCCCCCGCGCCCAGGACCAGGAGGAAGATAACGATGCCCAGGATGATCTTCCGCACGGGAACCGGGGAGTGGAGCAGTTGTTCCACCGGAATTGGCTGCTCCTGTATTTTAAGGGCCCGGTAGCGGGAAAGCTGCTCCTGGGCGTCCAGGCCCAGGTATTCGCTGTAGTTTCGCGGGAAGCCCAGGATGTAGGGTTCGCCGGGGAAGCAGGAAAAATCCTCCGCCTCCAACGCTTCCAGGTAACGGGTGGCGATATTGGTATCCCGGCCTACCTGCTCAAGGGAGCAGCCCTTTTCTTCCCGCGCCTGCCGTAATTTTTCACCCAGGGAATCCACAGCCCTCTCCTTGCTCCGCGATATTCGGCGGTATCATTCGGTATCTCGAAACAAAAAGTCGTTGTACATAAACGCCGATGCCGGCGAATCGTAAATAAAGCGCCCTTCGGGGATCCCCAGGTTGGTTCTGACATCCATAAAGTCAAAACGCACGGTTCCCTCCGCGATGGTTCTGCCCTCGATGCGGCGGATAAGGCGGCTTTCCGGGTTGACGCTCAGGATGATCTCCCGGAAACCTTCGGAAACGGAACGCCGCGTAAGGCGAAGTTTTATAACCTGTTCCTCCGATCCTTCGTCCAGGGGAACGGGGCCGGGACCGCTTACAAAGCTGGGGATGTAGTTTCGCCGAAGCAGGTTCAGCCCCTGTGCGCTTGCCAGTGAAGCGCCGGCGGCCCCCGTCCGCCGGGAGGAGGTAACTGCCTGGCTTAACACCGCCCGTTGTCCCGGCAGGTACACCGTCAGCAGGTCCCCGTTAAAGACGATTACCTGTTCGGCGGGGTCGGTAAAGTCTATCCGCAAAAACGAGGGGGAGAGAAAACTCAGGTTTCCCCGCATGTCGGTGGAACCTGAGCGGATGACCACCCGTGCCTCGTAATCCTTTACTTCGCCATAGACACGGGAGACCGATTCAAGGTAACGCTCGGCGGTAACGATTTCCTGGGCCCATAGTCCCCCGCAGGCACTCAAAAAACCGATACAAACGACAAATTTTACAGTGAAATTTCTCATGAACCCCTATGTTCCCCCGGACGCCCCCGTATATTGGACATTGCCGTATGAAAATGTTAACGAATCGGGGGGAACAGGGCAAGGGGCCAGGGCCTGCCACTCCCCAGCCGCTTCACCTTGTGTTGTTCAACCGATCTTTACCATAGCCCACCCGCCGATGCCCCGCTTGGGGACAGTAAAAAAAGCCCCGCCAACAAAAGTAAACGCGCCACGATTGCGCATCACCACTGCCGCGGCACAAATCCGTCCGGCGGGGCGACAAGATGGACCGATTCGCCGGCTAGTTCCAGTACAAAAAAACCGTTCTCGTGGGCGTAACGCTGGACATCGGCATCCACAACCCCGCCTGCCATCGCCCCCAACATCTTTTTCCCCGCGACTTCCGCCGGGGGGTACCGCCGTATAAGTTCCATTCGTTTTACGTGTTCGTCCACATCTTTTATCCTGTCCAGTTCCCGTTTTACCTCCACCGCCATTGCCAGGCTGGTGTTGGAAAGCAGGATGTCGATGTCCGTCATCACGCGGCTGTGTTCATCGAATATCGGTACCCGCTGGTATGCCCGTTTAAGGTTATAGTCCGGGAATTTCTCCCACAGGCGGGCGGCGATGAGTGTCTCGATAAGTTC
>JAIRND010000158.1 GCA_031258225.1 Treponema sp.
GCTCACGGCTCACGGCTCACGGCTCACGGCTCACGGCTCACGGCTCACGGCTCACGGCTCACGGCTCACGGCTCACGGCTCACGGCTCACGGCTCACGGCTCACGGCTCATATTATACTTTAACTAAAAGACAGTTAGTCAAGTCCCCTTCGGTTACATTTCTAAATGAGGCATTTCGGTACCCGCTAAATTCCCCACTCGGGGATGAATCCGTCTCGAAATTAGACAACTACTTCCTCAACCCGCCTCTGACCGGCGCCGGCCGTATCGTCCCCGGTTTGAAATCCCATGACACCGTACAAATTGTAAACGCAGGCAAGAAGGGCCCCCGGAGGCCGCTGGTATCGGCATTGATCCGTAAGAAAACAATACAAATAAACCCACAGGGAGTAAGCTATGAAAAGAAAACATGACGTATTTTTTGGAATTGCCGTTTTGTTAATAACGGTAATGTTCACCGTGGCAGGCTGCAACATAGCAATAGGCTCGGATAAAAATACTGATCCTTCAGGTGGATATACCGATCCTGTAGACGTTACTACTGATCCTATAGCCGTTACCGGAGTAAGCCTCGACAAAACAACCGGTGAGCTTTATATGAAGACAACAACAACGCTCACTGCCACCGTAGTCCCGGCAAACGCGGCCAACAAAGCCGTAACGTGGAGCACCAGCGCTCCCGGCGTTGCGACCGTAGCGGGCGGCATAGTTACCCCCGTAGCCACGGGAGAGGCAATAATTACCGTAACCACGGTGGACGGCGGAAAAACGGCAGCCTGCACCCTAACCGTGTACAATCCTATCGATATAGGCGACCAGGCGGGACTGGTGACTATCGGCGCCAGCCCGGCAAACATGGGCAAGAGTTATAAGCTCACGGGGGATATCGCGATCAGTGCGCCCATCGGCCTCGCGTCCGGGGATATACCGTTTACCGGCGACTTTGACGGCAATGGGAAGACCATTACGTTGAATATCACGAGCGGTCTTACGGTCTCTAACGGTTCTTACACCGGTACATTTGCCGGTCTGTTTGCCGTCGTTGGTGAAATGTCGGGAAATGCGGGCATCCGCGGCACTGTATATGATCTGACGGTGGCCGGCGCGATCAACGTATCGGGCGTCACCGTGTTTGCGGGCGGTGTCGCGGGTGTGACAACCCCAAGCGCCGCGATCCGGAACGTAGCCAGTTCCGTGAATGTAAGCGCCAATGGCAGCGGTGACGTATATGCGGGCGGCATCGTGGGCGCCTCCCAGGGCGTGGTGAGCAATGTTTCCGCCACCGGCAATGTAAGCGCCTCGGGCGCCGGCAATGTGCATGCGGGCGGCATCCTGGGTGTTTCCCAGAATGCGGTGAGCATCGTGTACGCTGCCGGCAACATATCGGCAACGGCAAGCGGCGCCGAGTCGGCGCATGCGGGCGGCATTGTGGGTACGGCCCAGGGAGCAGTGAGCCACGCCTACACCACCGGCGATGTAACCGCCACCGGCAACGATGATGTGCTGGCAGGCGGCATTGCGGGTACCGGAACGGTGAACAACGTTTACACCACCGGAAACGTATCGGCAACGACAGGCGGTAATACTGCATCGGCGTATGCAGGCGGTATTGTGGGTACCGGCGCGGTGAGCTACGCTTATGCCACCGGCAGCATATCCGCAAGCGGGACAGGAACAGGGGAGGGGGTCGGAGAAAACAAGGCTACGATAGGCGCAGGCGGTATTTCCGGCGCATCTACTAATAAACCGGTGAGATACACGGTTGCCCTGAATAGCGCTGTCGGCGTAACCGGTAATAATTACAACTATTGCTCCTACCGGATAACAAGTACCTCCGGTGGCGATGTGGTAACAAACGGCGCAAACAACTATGGGAAGGGAGATTTAACCCCCACCGGTGGTTCATATACTCCACCAATGCACACAGGCGCTGACAAAGAGGACGGCATGGATGTTACGGTAACGGGTGGTCCGCTACCTACGCCCTACACCGCTCCCAGCCAGACATGGTGGACCGGTACAGGCTTTTACGGCGCCGACTGGAACACTGTCTGGCAGTGGGACACGGCAACGGGCCTGCCCAAACTGAGGTAGACAGCCCTAAGCGTACAGGCGTAACCGGCATCATTTGAACAACAGCCCCAAAACGCCTCCGCCATCCGTGGCGGGGGCGTCCGGTTAAATAATCTGAACCCTGCCGATGGAGAATAGTATACCCGCTATATCATAGGGGAGGTCCATAAGTTTTCTTATACATTTCGACAAAATGTGATATAATGAAACGGTGCACATAACCGCAGTCGCCCTCTGTGCAATAGGGGCGGAAAAGATTGTTTCCAATGAGCTAAAGAAGCTGGGCTTGATGGTAGCGGAAGCCGGGGCGGGCCGTGTCCGTTTCAGGGCAGAGGATATCCGCGGGCTCTACCGGAGTCTTATCGGCCTGCGGGCGGCCGACCGGGTGTTGCTGGAAGCCGGGGTCTTCCCCGCGCCGGACTTTGAGGCCCTCTTTACCGGTGTAAGCGCCATCCCCTGGGAAACTTACATTCCCAAAGGCATGGGGCTTTCTGTGGTCAAAGTCCGTTCCAGGCATTCGGCCCTGGCCGCGGAGACGAGTATCCAGGCGGTAAGCCACAAGGCAGCGGCGGAAAGGCTCTGCAAAGCCTGGAATACTCAAAGGCTCCCGAAACAGGAGTCCCCTGCGGAACTGAGGGTTTACATCGAAAAAGACCGGGCTTCAATCCTCCTGGATCTCTCGGGCGACCCCCTGTTCAAACGGGGCTACCGCAGGGAGGGGGGGATTGCGCCCCTGCGGGAAACTACCGCGGCGGCGATACTGCTCCTTTCGGGCTGGAAACGGAAGTACCCCCTCTGGGATCCCTTCTGTGGTTCGGGCACGATCCTCATTGAGGCAAGCCTCTACGCATGGGATCTTGCGCCGGGTCTGGGCCGGCCTTTCAGTCTTGAGAATCTTTTGCCTGCCGATCCTGCGGCGGAAAAAGAAGTGCGGCAGGAATTTACCGCAAAATTCACTGGTTCGGAAAAAACTTTTTCAGGACAAACGACAGTGAACGAAGGCTCTCCCCGGGAACATCTGATCCGCATCTACGGCAGCGATACCGACGGCCGGGCAGTCGAAATGGCCCAGGCCAATGCAAAACGTGCGGCATGTCTTACAGGGCCTAAAACCGCAAAGACAGTAATCCTGCCGGACATAAGGGTACAGTCCATGGAGGAAGCCCGTCCGCCCCGGGCAGGCGCCGGAGAAGCTTCGGGTACAGCCCGCGGCTTCATCGTTACCAATCCTCCCTATGGAAGGCGGCTGGGAGATCCCGGAGAAGCGGAAAAAATATATTCAAGGATGGGAAAACTGGCACAACATTTTCCCGGCTGGAAATTGGCGCTAATCTGCGACCATCCGGGATTTGAATCTTTCTTCGGAAGAAAAGCTGATTCGTGCAAAGAAATTACCAACGGCGCGGTACAGTGCTATTTTTATCAGTATGAAGAACTATAAGAGGAGCTTTAATCCATGTCTATTATAGTTGAACATGACAAAAGAAGAAAAGAGATTCTCGAAAAGGCTCTCGATGTCTTTATGGATGAAGGCTTTGAAGACGCAACCTTTCAGAAGATCGCCGATCGCTGTGGCATTACCAGGACTACCCTGTATATATATTTCAAAAACAAAAAGGAAATTTTCAATTACAGTATAAAACAGCTTCTCTGTGAAGTTGAAGAGAGTATCACCGCCATCCGCAACAATGACACTCTCACATCGGCAGAAAAACTAAAAAAAGTGCTTTCAGACATTATCGACAGGCTGGAAAAAAACCGCCGGCTTCTCTCGGTTATTCTGGATTATCTTCTCTACCTTTCCCGCAGCGACAGCGATCCTGAAACAAGAGTCCGCCGCAGAACGGTAAGGCTGCGCCACATTCTTTCAAGCATGATCATTGAAGGTATACGGAAGGGGGAACTGGCGGAGGTAAGTGTAAAGGATGCGGTTGACATGCTCTACGGGCTTCTTGAATCGGCTATTTTCCGGCTGGTGGTGCTCAAGAGGAACTCAATTTCAGATCTGAAACAGGCCGCAAGCCTTACCGTTAACCGGCTGACCGCCGTATAAGGCGTGAGCAGAAATTAATCATGGGCCGTTCAACAGAACCTTTACGCTTTGAACATTCGGACGGTACTAAAACCGTCCCCCAGGGATCCCCCTGCAATGAGCATGGTTTCTGCCGGGGTATCACAGGGCGGAGAGAGACTGAATTATTCCCAGCTTTACAATCCCGTTGTAAATAAACTGGACAGAGAGACCTGCCAGCAGAAGGCCCATGATACGCTCTATGACGGAAACCCCGGTGTTGCCCAAAACCTTGTGTATCAGGCCGGAAAAAGTCAGCACCGCCCAGGCAACAGCCAGTGTAATAATGACGCTGATAAACAGCATGAGATAAACGACAGGATTTGTATCTCCCCCGGTAAAAAGAATGATGGTTGTTATTACTCCGGGCCCTGCCAAAAGGGGAATTGCCAAAGGAAATATCGCCGGAGACACTCCCCCCTCGGAATCTTCATTATCGGCCGTCTTGGATTTCGAAGGCCTTCCAAACAGCATCTCCATGGAAATGATGAACAGCATAATGCCGCCTGCAATAAAAAAAGCTCCCGGCTGTATACCCAGCAGAGAAAGAATCCATTTACCAAAAACAATAAAGAGGGTAAGGATAATAAAAGAAACAAAAACAGCCTTGCGGATAATCAGCTTCTTCTTGTCCTGGGGAATATGTGAGCTAAGACTTAAATAAATGGGAACAAGACCAATAGGATCGATGACCATAAAAACAGTAAAAAAAACCGGTAAAAATAGTGAAATCATATTCACATTATAAGCAGGACAGACCGGAATGTCCACGGCGGTCTTTTCCAAACAATAATACCGGAATATCATGAAATAAGGAAACTGTTATAATGCCGCAAGGAGCGGCCTGCCCATGATCGAATCAACACGGCGAATAATAGAAGCCCTTAAAGCCGTCCCCCGGGGAAGCGTGAGCTGTTACCGGGACATCGCCCTCAGGGCAGGAATCCCAAACGGCGCCCGGCAGGTTGTCCGTGTTCTTCACTCCATGACCCGCAAATACGATCTCCCCTGGTACCGCATCATCAGGGCCGACCATCGGATTGCCTTCTGTGAAGGCGAAGACCGGGATCAACAGGCGGCGCTGCTCAGGACAGAAGGGATAAAAGTTTCAAAAACAGGAAAAGTGGAGACTGATTTTTATGACTGGAACCAACCGGGCAGGCGTTGATTGGAAGGCCTGGTTCTTCATTACTCCCCGATAATCTTCACCAGCACCCGCTTGCGGCGCTGGCCGTCAAACTCTCCGTAGAAGATCTGTTCCCAGGGGCCGAAATGCAGTTTTCCTGCCGTTACCGCGGCCACCACTTCGCGCCCCATAATCTGCCGCTTCATGTGGGCATCGGCGTTAACTTCCCCGGTGTTATGACGGTAGGAGGCTACAGGCTCATGGGGAGCCAGCTTTTCAAGCCATGCGTCAAAGTCATGGTGCAGGCCGGATTCATCATCGTTAACAAAGACACTGGCGGTAATATGCATGGCGTTCACCAGGCACAACCCCTCCTGTATCCCCGACTCCCTGAGCAGCGATTCAACTTCGCCGGTAATGTTGATAAATTCCCTTGGTTTCTTTGTGTTGAACCAGAGTTCTTTGGTAAAAGATTTCATCGTTCTTTCTCCTTATAATAATTCCGTATCAGGGACATAAAGTCCTCACCGTAACGTTCCAGCTTTACCTCGCCCACGCCGGAGACCGCAAGAAACTGTTCCGGGCTATGCGGACGCTTTTTGCACATATCCCGGAGAGCGGCATCGGAAAAGATGATATAGGCGGGCTTTCCCGTTTTCCGGGCCAGGCGGAAACGCAGTTCCTTGAGACGGGCAAAGAGGGCTTCGTCAAAAACCGGGGAAAGCTCCTCCTGCCTTTGTATCTGCTTTTTCTCACGAGGCAGTATCATTGCAAGCCTCTTTTCCCCGCCGAGAACTTCCCAGGCTTTCTGCTCAAGGCAGAGAACCGGATACTCGTCCCCTTCACTTACAAGATAAGCGTCCGCCAGCAGCCGGTCAATGATCAGCCGTATCCTGCGGGCATCGGTATCGGCCATGATCCCGTAGGTACTCAGTGTATCAAGTCCTGCGCCCCGGATCTTTTCCGTCTTTGCGCCGCGTAGTATATCTGTCACCATTGATTTCCCGAAACGCCGTCCCCGCTGCGAAAGACGAAACACACAGGAAAGTATCTTCTGCGCAGCAACGGTTATGTCATGTTCGTCAAAACAGGTGTTGCAGTTGGAACAGTTTCCGCAGTAGACCGCCGCTTTCTCCCCAAAATAGGAGAGAAGCCGGGCGCGGAGACAGTCGGAAGAGGTGGCATAAAAAGTCATCTGTTTCAACAGTTCCAGATTGTGATCGGTAAGGGCTTTATTCCGCACTTCTTCTTCATCCCCGTGGGTAATAAGAAACGTGTTGATCCGGACATCCTGGGGGCTGTAAAGCAGAATGCAGTTGGCAGGCTCCCCGTCCCTCCCGGCCCTTCCCGCCTCCTGATAGTAACTTTCAATGTTTTTAGGCATGTTGTAGTGTATCACGAACGATACATTTGACTTGTCAATCCCCATCCCGAAGGCGTTGGTGGCAACCATCAGGGGTTTGCGGTCATGGATAAAATCATCCTGATTTTTATGCCGTTCCTCATCGGCAAGCCCGGCGTGGTATCTGGTAACTCCGTAGCCGCGGGTTTTCAGGCTGAGGTACACCCCTTCCACCGCCTTGCGTGTGGCGCAGTAAATGATGCCGCTCTTCCCCTTATGCCGTTCAAGACAGTCCAAAAGGGCCGCCTCCCTGTTTTGGGGCCTTTGGACTTCAAAGTAGAGATTCTCCCGGTTAAACCCGGTACTGATATTAACAGGATCTTTCAGACGGAGCAGGGCAAGTATATCCTCGCGTACCTTTGCGGTGGCGGTGGCGGTAAATGCGGCGGTAACCGGCCGCTTCGGGAGACGCTTGATAAATCCGGCAATGTCAAGGTAGCCCGGCCTGAAGTCATGGCCCCACTGAGAAACGCAGTGGGCCTCATCAATCACCACCATGGATATGGGAAGCTGCCCGGCAAGCTGATTCATGTCATTGCGGCTTAAACGTTCCGGGGCAACGTAGAGAATGGCGTATTCACCCCGGCGGGCCCGGTTCACGGTGTCGGCATATTCGGCCTGGTTCAGCGCGCTGTTGAGGCAGGCCGCATGAACACCGGAACTGCGCAGGGCCTCAACCTGATCCTTCATCAGGGAAATAAGCGGGGAAATCACCAGGGCAAGACCTTCAAGTATAAGTGCGGGGATCTGGTAGCAGAGGGACTTTCCCG
>JAIRND010000204.1 GCA_031258225.1 Treponema sp.
CAGCCTGTTGTACTTGTAGGTTTTTGCTCCACGTTGTGTCGCAAAAACCACGATAAATGGGCTGCTTGCGGCTAACGCCGCTTCGGAGTTTGCAAGGTAAAATCGCCTCATAGGTGGTACCTATTCGGCGATTTTTTGGGTTTCACGCGCGAAGCGCGACAAACTGCTAGACATCCCGTTATAGGGGAAAGGTAAACAAATGGCGGGTAATGTGTCTCAGGATGAACTAGATCCGGAATTGGCTGCCCTGTTGGGCGCCGGCGATACAAAGGACGCGGCGACAGTTCCGCCGCCGGATTTCTCCAGTATCTTTGGCACGGATGAACCTCCCGGCGGCATGGCGGGCGGCGCGCCGCGGGCTGAGGATGCCGAACCGGCGGAGAGTTCCGCCTTTCCCGCTGAAACGTCGAATGTGGGGGGGAGGTTCCCCGAAATAACCAAAAAGTTCGAGGAGTCCCCGCATAATTTCTTCGCCGACCCCAACTACTACAAGATTGCCCTGTCCGGGGAAGGGGAGAGCGCCACCCGGACTCACGGCCTTATGCAGAAGTACCTGAACTGCAAGGACCCCAAGGATCGCGGCGTCTTCCGCCAGCAGTTCATTACGGTCTTTTGGGATTTCCTGTCCGGTGTGGCCAAAAAGTGCGGGGGCAAGCTGCCCACGGCCAAGCGTTTTTTGCTCCGTTTTGGAATCCTCCACCCCGTTTTTCTTAACCCGGAGACCCGCGCGCTTTTTTCTTCGCTGATAGTGGAAGATGAACTGGGACAGCCGGTTTACTACCTGGATGAGTGGCTTAAAAACGTGGGAACCGGCAAGATCCAGCCCTCCACCACCGATGAGGTACAGGTTTCCCGGAATAATACCTCCGCGCGCTTTCACCAACTGCTGGAAAAAGCCCGGGGTAAACTGGAGGGGAACCTGGGGCTCCTCAGGGCCAAGGACGCCGAGAGGCGGAATCTGGAGCGGCTCCTGCGGGATCGCGTGGAGATTATCCTGGATCACGGCCCCCTGGATGACACGCTCGATATCGGTGCCCCCTACAGCGAAAGCCAGAAGAAAGCCTTTGCCGAACTGCAGGAGACCTTAAAGGGCCTGCTCAGGGCGGACCGGGAACTGGACTCCTGCCTGCGGGATTGCCGGCAGGCGGAAGAGGACGTAAGGACCATCCAGGGGAAAATAGCGGACGAAGGGGGCGCCGTGGAGATGGACGCCGGGGCGCTGAACACCGAGTTTGAGACGGTCCGGCAGATGGTCAAGATGACCGTGGGCCGCCAGGGCAATCATTTCCCCCTTCTGACCAGCGAGTACTTCCACTGCGGTCCCAACGGTACCGGCTTCCGGGAGAACGTCATCTCCATCCTGGCCGCCATTGAAAGCATCGACACCGAGTGTTTCTGGCGGGCCTACAAAAACAGGAACAACCGCATCGTACCCTACGTTATCCTGCTTCCCACCTACGGCGATTCCGGATTCTGCTGGGAACCCTTTTCCCGGCACAACCGGGCCACCAGCCGGGGCCGCATTGTCATTCCCATGTACCCCAAGAATTTATACATCGCCGTCCTTTCCGCCGTGGGGGACCTGCGCTGGCAGGTGGCCAAGGAAAAGGCCTCCTACTACTGGATGGAGGAGGGCCTTACCGGCAACTACTACCAGTGGTTCCAGAAGATGAAGTTCAGGGGAAACATCAAAGATTTCTTTGTCCAGGACTACATCCAGTGGATGACCAAGGAAAGCGAAGGCACCCAGAAACTGGACAAGGAAGTCCGGGGCATCTTCTGGCGTTTTATGCCCTTCTCCCAGCCGGTCAAGGAAAAACTCAAGAATCGCAGTTTTGTTTACCAGGAACTCTACCAGCGGGACCTGAACCGCGCCATGTCCGACGGCTATTGAGCAGGGCGGCGGCATTTGCTTTTGTTGGCGGGGCAGGGCCAGCGCATATACATAATAGCCATATATCTTTTTTTGTGGAGATTGCCTTATGTTCTACTATCACGATGAAACGCGCCTAAACGCGCAAAACTATCCCCTGGAGAACCACCATGCCTAAAATCGAAGTGAACGAGGAAGTTTTTTACGCGCTGGCGGCCGGGGACCGCCCGGGCGCGGAGGAACTCCGGCGCCGCGGCGAAACCTGGCGGCAGGACCGCGCCGCCCTGGAGGAGGCTCTAAGCTGCGCCAAGGCGGAATTGGACGAAGATTCCGACAAAAGCCTCCCCCCCGCGGAACGGGTCCTGAAAATAGAGCTTAACGATACCAACCGGCCCGATCTGTGGGCCACCGCCGGCTGCGCCCGGCAGCTCCGGGTGTACCACGGGGGCCGCCGTCCGGAGTACCCCTTCTTTTCAACCCGGGAACACCCCCAAAAGGCCCCGCGCAAAGTTCTGGTGGAGGAGGGGGTCAAAACGGTGCGGCCCTACCTGGCGGGGTTTATCGCCGGCGGCAAGGCCGTTACCGACGCGTCCCTGCGGGACATGATCCAGACCCAGGAAAAACTCGCCTGGAACTACGGCCGCAAGCGGCGTACCATTTCAATGGGCCTCTACCGCATCTCCATCATCAGGTGGCCCATCATCTACAAGGGGGTAGACCCGGACTCGGTGTCCTTTGTGCCCCTGCAGTGGGATTCCCCCCTTACCCTGCGGGAAATTCTGGCGCGGCACCCCAAGGGCCGGGAGTACGGCTTTATCCAGGAACATGAACCTGTCCACCCCCTCCTTGTTGACAGCGCGGGCGCCGTTCTCTCCTACCCCCCGATCATCAATTCGGCGGACCTGGGGGCGGTCCAGGTGGGGGACACGGATCTTTTTGTCGAACTTACCGGTACCGATCAGCCTTCGGTAACTCTTTCCGCATCCATCATGGCCTGCGATCTGGCGGATCAGGGCTATACGATAGAGCCGGTGGAGATTGAGTACGCCTACGACACCCCCTTTGGCCGGAACGTGGTATGCCCCTACTACTTCCAGGAGCCGGTGTTTTGTTCCCTGGGCCGGGTGGAAAAATTTCTGGGGGACAAACTCAGCGCCGCCGACTGTGTACAGGCGCTGGAACGCATGGGCCTGCGGGCGGACGCGGCCCGCGGCCTTGAGCGCGGGGCCCCGGAGGGTTCTTCCCCGGAGGAAGGGGTATGGGCCTGGCCCCCGGAATACCGGAACGACTTTCTCCACGCCGCCGATGTGGCGGAGGACGTGATGATTGGCCGGGGCCTCGCGACTTTTACGCCCCAGCGGCCCCGGGACTTTACCGTGGGCCGCCTTACGCCCCTTACGTTACTGAGCCGCCGGATCAGGGAACTGATGGTGGGCATGGGCTACCAGGAGATGATCTACAACTACCTGGGTTCCCGCCGGGACTTGGTGGAAAACATGCGAGGCGACGGCACCAGGATACTCCGCATCGCCAACCCCATGACCGAAAACTACGAGTACGTCAGGGACACCGTGCTGGCCTCCCTTCTGGCAAGCGAGTCCGTGTCCGGCCACGCCGCCTATCCCCACCGGATCTTTGAGATTGGAAAGGTGGCCTTTAAGACCGGCGGCCCCCCCGGCGCATCCGCCGGGACCGCGGATGGCACCGCGGACGGCACAGCCGCCAGTACCGGCACACTCACCCGGCAGTACCTGGGCCTTGTCCATGCCGCGCCGGACGCCAATTTCAACACCGTGGCGGCGCAGCTTCAGACCCTGTTCTACTACCTTTCCCGGAACTACACGGTGGAGGAAAGCGATGACAGCCGCTTTATCCCCGGCCGGGCCGCCGCCATCCGCTATGGGAAACGAACCATCGGGGTTTTTGGGGAAATCCACCCCCAGGTATTGGAACAGTGGGGCCTTACGATACCCTGCGCCGCCCTGGAGATCGACATTGAATCGCTGTAGCGGGTGCGGAGGATTGCGGGTATGATGGATGAAGAACTGCTGATAAAGGAACTGGAGGAGAAACTCCTGCTCCAAAAGATCCGAAGCAGCCGGGAGGAGATGGAAAAACTCATCTCCCCGGATTTTATCGAGTACGGCTCTTCCGGGAAGATATACAACTACAAGGGCACCCTTGCGTACCTCCTGGCCAACGCCGGCGGCGCGTTCACGTACACCTTTATCAACTTCAAAACCCAGCGGCTCTCCGATGACTTCATTCTGGCCCTCTACATCCTGGAAGTAGAAAAGAACCACAAAATTATCATCACCAACCGCAGTTCCCTCTGGCGGCGGGAAGAGTACGCGGGGCATGGTATCTGGCGGATCGTCTTTCACCAGGGTACCAGAGTTACCAGGTAAGGCGGCCGGTACGCCGTGACCAGCAGCGCCTGGGCCGCGTTCAACACCGCCCGCGAACGGTACCGGGAGGCCCTGGAACGGTTCGGCCGCACCGTCCGGGGCCTTAAAACCCTGCAGCAGCGGCTTGTGGACCATCGCCCCGGCCCCGCCTACACGGTACGGAATGCCGTGGTGTACAACCGGGCCCTGGACGACCTGGATCCCGCCGCCCGGATACGCCTTATCCTTGTGGGTGACAACCCCGGCCGCCGCGAACAGGAGACCGGCCGCTACCTGGTGGGCCCCTCCGGGAAGATCGCGGAAAGTTTTTTCCGTGCCGCGCCCGAACTGCGAATCAATTTTCGCCGGAACGTCCTTATTTTGAACAAGACACCCGTCCACACCCCCCGTACCGCGGAGTTACGGGAACTCTGCCGCGCCGGGGGGCCGGAACTGACCGGCCTTATCGCGGAAACCCAGCGTTTCATGGCCTCCCTGCTCCTGGAATTTCACCGCGCCCTCTCCACCTCCGCTCGCCCCGTGCCGGTCTGGATCACCGGTTACTCGGAAATGCGGCGCGGGGGGATCTTCGACCCCTACACCGCGGCCCTGGTGGGACTCTACGCCGGGGCTAAACCGTTCCTGCGGGACCAGGTGTTCCTCTACCGCCACTTTTCCATGAACCAGTTCAGCGCCGATCTGCGCCGGCAGACCCTGGAAGGGGAGGGCGTCCGGCCCGCCCTTGACCGGATCGGCCGCTCCTACCGCCAGAGAATCCTGGGCTGGTAGCGCCCCGCAGACTCCCAAAGGTTGATTTGACTAAAAGTATGAATAAGAGGATAACCACGGACCCCACAAACACCACGAACTTTTATATTCAAATTTAACTTACAGTTTTAACTTACAGTTTTAACGTAATCAGCCTACCAGGGGCGCAAAAAAAGGCCGCCCCTGCCGGGACGGCCTCTGTAACACTCAAGCGAAAACCTGCAAGTCCCACAGGCTGCTAGTAGTCCATACCACCCATACCACCCATGCCGCCGCCGCCGCCGGGCATCGGAGCCGGTTCCTTCTTCTCCGGCAGGTCGGTAATGGCGCTCTCGGTGGTCAAAAGGAGGCTCGCGATAGAGGCGGCGTTCTGCAGCGCGGAACGCGTTACCTTGGCGGGGTCGATAATCCCGGCCTGCACCATGTCCACCCATTCCATCTTTGCCGCGTCAAACCCAATGCCCTTCTTTTCGGACTTGGCTTTATCGGCGATAACCGCGCCGTCAAGACCGGCGTTTTCAGCAATCTGGCGGATCGGTTCCTCCAGGGCCCGCTTGACGATCTTGTAACCCACTTTTTCGTCGTCCGTAAGACCCGTCAAATCGGCCTTGTCCAGGGCCAGGGCCGCCTGAATCAGGGCCAGCTCGCCGCCGGGGACAATCCCCTCCTCAATCGCCGCCCGGGTGGCCGAAAGCGCGTCTTCAACCCGGTGCTTCTTTTCTTTCAGCTCCACCTCGGTGGCCGCGCCCACGTTGATAACCGCCACACCCCCGGCCAGCTTCGCCAGCCGTTCCTGGAGTTTTTCCCGGTCATACTCGGAGGTAGTATCCTCAATCTGGGCCTTGATCTGGGCGATCCGGTCCTGAATGTCCTTCTGCTTCCCGCCGCCGTTGATGATCGTCGTGTTGTCCTTGTCGATCTTCACGGTCTTGGCCTTACCAAGCTGCGAAATTTCCGTGTTCTCAAGCTTAATCCCCAGTTCTTCGGTGATCACCTCGCCGCCGGTAAGGATCGCGATATCCTCCAGCATGGCCTTGCGCCGGTCGCCAAAGCCGGGGGCCTTCACCGCCACCGCCTTCAGGGTACCCCGCAGACTGTTCAACACCAGCGTGGAAAGGGCCTCCCCGTCCACATCCTCGGCGATGATCAAGAGGGGCTTGCCGCTCTGGGCAACCTTTTCCAGCAGGGGCAGCAGGTCCTTCATGCCGGAGATCTTCTTGTCGTGGATCAGGATAAACACATCCTCGTACACCGTGGACATCGTGTCCCGGTCGGTAACAAAGTAGGCGCTGATATAGCCCCGGTCAAACTGCATCCCCTCCACAAAGTCGATGGTGGTTTCCATCGTCTTGGATTCCTCTACCGTGATAACCCCGTCTTTCCCCACCTTTTCCATGGCGTCGGCAATCGTGTTGCCAATTTCCGCGTCATTATTGGCGGAGACCGAAGCCACGTGGGAAATTTCTTCTTTGTCTTTAATGTCCTTGGAGTTCTTCCGTATCTCCTCAACGGCAATTTCCACCGCCTTGTCGATACCCCGCTTCAACTCAATGGGGGTCATCCCCGCGGCTACCGATTTAAGCCCCTCTTTTACCAGGGAATAGGCAAGCACCGTGGCGGTCGTAGTTCCATCACCGGCCACATCGTTGGTCTTGGTAGCCACTTCCTTCAGGAGCTGGGCCCCCATATTCTCGTAGGGATCGGCCAGTTCAACCTCTTTCGCGACAGAGACGCCGTCCTTTGTTACCGTCGGAGCGCCGAATTTCTTGTCCAAAAGAACATTCCGCCCCTTAGGACCCAGCGTAACCTTCACGGCCTTGGAAATCTGCTCAACACCGGCAAGTAACTTGCGCCGGGCGTCCTCGTTGAACAACAACTGTTTCGCCATACTCTTTTTCTCCTCTTTACGTGCCGGCCCCAGGAGACAAACCTGGTCATTGCTCATCCGAGGTAACCGGCATAATGTGATGGATTGTCGCCTCTTTAAGGGAGGCCCAGTATTAAAATACTAAATTCATACGGTTACGGCAATAGAAAAATCATTCCCATGATGTGATAATAGCCGCCGGGACCCGTGCGGGCCCCCAAGGAGTTTGCAGGAACGTCTATGCCCAAGGAAAATGTCCCGCTTTTCGAGATTTTCGGCCCCGTAATGATAGGCCCCTCCAGTTCTCACACCGCCGGGGTTGCCCGTATAGCTTTTTTGGCCCGGAAGATGTTCGGCGTCCCCCCGGAACAGGCCCTGGTCCGCTTCTACGGCTCCCTGGCCTCCACCTGGGAAGGACACGGTTCAGCCGACGCGGTAGCGGCGGGACTCCTTGCCATCCCCCCGGAAGACGAGCGCCTGTTCCGCGGCCGGGAATTTCTTGAGGAACTGCGGAAGGAGGGGAAGGGGTTTGCCCTCAGGATCGTTCCGGTAAACGGCCTTCCCCCCTCCTGGCACCCCAACACCCTTGTTATTGAACTGTCCGGCCCGCCCCCCGCCTCCGCCGCTTCACCCGCCTCCGCCTCACCCGGCGCCGGGGGGGAAGCGCGCCTGACGATCCGGGGTTCCAGCATAGGCGGCGGTTCCATCCGGGTGGACGAGATCGACGGTTACAGCGTCAACCTCTCCGGTGAACTGGAAGCCATCCTGGTACTCCACCATGATGAAATCGGGGTTATCGCCCAGGTGTCCCGCATCCTGGCCTCCGCCCGGATCAACATTGCCGGGACCTCCAGCGTCCGTAAAGAGAAGGGGGAGGAGGCCCTGCTGGTAGTGGAAACCGACAGCCCCGTCCCCCCCGGAACCCTGACACAGATTGAAGCCCTCTCCCCCATCTACCGGGTCATGCGCCTCCCGTCCCTGGAGGACCTGCCCCCGGAGGGCCTGCCCCCGGAGGGCCTATGAAATACCGGTTCCACACCTACGCCGAACTCGCGGCCAACCTGCGGGAAACGGGCCTTACGGTAGAAGAGTACGCCGTCAAACGGGAAGCCTTTATGGCGGGTATCCCGGAAGACGCCGTTTACCGGGAACTTGACCGCCGCGTCGCCGTAACCAGAACCTCCCTCATCAAAGGACTACAGACCCCCCAACTATCCCGCTCCGGCCTTACCCGGGGCGCCGCCGCGGCCTTTTTCCGGGCGGAACGGAGACTGGTAAAGGACGGACTGTGGAGACGCGCCGCCTCCTACGCCCTGGCAATCAACGAGGTAAACGCCTGCGGAGGAAAAATCGTCTCCTTTCCCACCGCCGGGTCCAGCGGCATCGTTCCCGGCCTAATCTGGGCATGGTGGGACAGCCAGACCGAAGCCGGACAACCGGACCCGCTTCCCCCCATGCTGAACGCCCCCTATCATCCCAAACTCCGGGGCGCCTTCCTCGTGGCAAGCCTTACCGGCGTCCTCATAGCCCAAAGTGCCACCCTGGCCGGTTCCGAAGGCGGCTGCCAGGCAGAGTGCGGAGGCGCCGGGGCAATGGGAGCCTGTGCGCTCGCCTACCTGGAAAACAGACCCCTGGAGGAGTGCTTTTCCGCCGCCGCCCTGTCCCTAAAGAATTCCCTGGGCCTGGCCTGCGATCCCGTAGCCGGACTAGTAGAAGTCCCCTGCGTCAAACGGAACGCCTTTGTCGCCGCGAACGCCCTCCTTGCGGTGGATTTGACCCTCGCCCGCGTCTCCAGCATAATACCCTTCGACGAGGTAGTATGGGCAATGAAACAAATTGGAGATACCATGCCCGCCGCCATCAAGGAAAACGCCACCGGCGGCCTGGCCCTTACCCCCACCGGCCTGTCCTTCCGCCAAAAGCCCGATAACCGGAGCGGCCTGTGAAGCTGAGCGTTTACACGGACGGAGGCTGTTCGGGGAATCCGGGCCCCGGAGGCTGGGCCTATGTTATTTTGGCCGAGGAGGGGGGAAGCCTCCCCCCTGGGGCGCACGTTGTCGCGCCCCACCCCCCTCTCCTAGGGGCTCCCGCCCCTAACACCCCGCGTCCGCCGCGGGACACCGCCATCCTGGCCGAAACATGGGGAGCCGAACCGGCAACCACCAACAACCGCATGGAACTTATGGCCGTCATCGCCGCCCTGGAAACCCTGTCCACCCTGGACGCCGGGACCGGACCCATCACCGTCTACACCGACTCCCAGTACGTTCAAAAGGGCATTACCCAGTGGATACACACATGGAAACGGAACAACTGGCGCACCGGCGGCAAAACCCCCGTAAAAAACCAGGACCTCTGGCAGCGCCTGGACACCCTGGCGAACCGCTACCAGCTTATCTGGGCCTGGGTCCGCGGCCACGCCGGCAATCCCATGAACGAACGCTGCGACCGCATGACCCAGGAGGCCATCCGCTCCCTGCGCTAACGCCGATGCCCGGCCCCGCCATGCATGGTGCCAGGCATTGCGCCACGAAAGCTCGTGAAAGGAGGAAACAGGAGAAACCTTTCGAAATGACCTAATGAGACCGCCAGAAAAGGCGCGCCTCATCCAGAAAGATCTAGCAAATC
>JAIRND010000159.1 GCA_031258225.1 Treponema sp.
GATCTAATAACCAGTACAAACGAATCATACCTGCTCCTGCGCCAGACTACGGAAACAGTCGTTAAAAAAACGACCAACGGTTTTCCCACGTCCAATCCCGGACCTTGAAAAACAAGAACCGCAGACCAAAGTCTCCTGACTCCGGAACGCGCCCTGTCAGCCTTCCCATCCTTCCACCCGGACAGTGGCTGTCCCGACAGGACACCCTAATTACCCTTTATTGGAAAGACACGAAGAATCTTTCCCGGATAATTAAACCCCGATTACAGTTGCGGGAGCAGTCGGGGAATTTCACCCCAGTTCCTTTGAAATCTACACACATACCATACTACCCGAATTTTTTTTTGTCAATGACCCGCAATGCCTGACCCGCAATGCCTGTCAAGTGCGCCGGGCGGGCGGCGCGTTAAGGATGGCGCCGAACGATATCCGCCGGAATTTGGGCAAATTTCCTTCAAATATGAAAATAACATTCATTTTCATATTGACAGGACCAGCCGGATTATGGTATGAATGGGCCATGACACGCAAGCGCCCGGAAACCTACCGTACCCGGCAGGGGGAGGACATCCTTGATTACCTGCGATCAGCGGCGGGCCGCCATGTAACGATAGGCGGCATGGTCCGGTACTTTGCCGGCAGGGATGGGAACATCGGTCAAAGTACCATCTACCGGCACCTTGAACGCCTGGCGGCGGAGGGAACCATCCGCAAATACGTGCTGGGGGACGGCAAAAGCGCCTGCTACCAGTACGTGGACAGCAAGGCGGTCTGCCGGGAACATTTTCACCTGATATGTGACCGTTGCGGCACCCTTATCCACGTGGACTGCGATCTGCTGGAAGAAATACAGGCCCACCTGCTGCTTGAGCACAAGTTCCGGATCGACCTGCTTAAAACCGTCCTGTACGGAACCTGCGACGCCTGCCTTTCCGCCGGTACGGAGGCGGGCCGGTGAACCACGCCGCCCGGACGGGTCTTGTCCTGGGTGTCTGTTGCGTAGTCCTCTTTTCCGGATTTTTTATCGTGTCCCACGCGGATCATGACTGCCGGGGGGATGACTGCCCCCTGTGCCTCCTGGCGCGCGGGGTGCCGCACTGTGCCCGGCCGCCCAGGGGGGCCCAGGCCTTTCCCGCGCCGCCCCTCCTGGCGGGCGCCCCTGCCCTCCCGCTCGTTTACGCGGCCCCGGCAAGTTCGGTACGGCTCAAAGTACGAATAAACAGATGAGACCATTCCGCCCATCGAATTTTGAACGACAAACGTAGTTTGTCCGGCATACGTTGATTTCAAGCTGTTCCAAACCCAAGCGGGTTTTGGAATCCGCTCAGTGTACAGGAGTTTATCATCATGAAACGAATAGTTCTTTTTACATGCGTATTGGCGTCCCTTGCCGCGGTCCTGCCGGCCGGGGGACGGAGAGCCGCGGGAAACGTGGAAGGTAAAATAAACGTGGTAACGACCATTTTCCCCCCCTATGATTTTGTGCGGGCGATTGCCGGGGACAAGGCCGCGATAACCATGCTGCTCCCCCCCGGGGCGGAAAGCCACTCGTTTGAACCGACCCCCCAGGATATCATCAAGGTACAGAACTGCGATGTTTTTATCTATGTGGGCGGTGAGTCGGACGCGTGGGTAGAAACGATCCTCGAATCCATGGACACAAGCCGTATGGAGATTATTACCCTTATGGACTGTGTGGAGGTAGTTGAGGAAGTTATTGTTGAGGGTATGCAGGATGAGGAAGGGCACGAGCACGGTCACGAGGAGTTCACCATTGATGATGTTGAAGACCGCCCGTTGTCCGACTTCTCCGGTAACTGGAAAACATCGGTGCCGTACCTTAAAGACGGTTCTGTTGACGCGTACTTTGAACATGCGGCCGAAGATCTTGGAATGACACCCGCGGACGTAAAGGTTATGTACATCAATATGATGCGCACAGACTATCCCGCGTTTGCGGTAACTTCCGCCAGCATAATAATCGATGGGGTGTCAGCAAGAGCGGTATACAAAGGCTTCACGTTGGTCGAAGGCGATCACGGCGTATCTCCCTGGTACAGGTACGAAACAGATGGAACGGCGGGTGTGCCGAAGTACTGGGTATTTAATGACCACGGACACGAGGCCGGCCGCCAGGAAGAAGAAATCGCCCACATTCACGCGCTGTACGGGGATGAGAGTTTTGACGCGATATTCGCCATAGAGGACTGGGCGGCGATGTACTTTGACGCTTCAGCTACGGCGGACGATATTCTTGCCGCAATGACGCACCACGGCGAGGAACACGAAGGTGAGGAACACGAACACGAACACGAGGAGGAAGTGGAATACGATGAGCATGTGTGGACTTCTCCCCGGAACGCGAAACTGATTGTGCGGAAAATTGCCGATGTGTTGAAGCTGCGGGACGCGGCCAACGCCGCGGAGTACGAAAGGAACACTAGCGCCTACCTGGAAAAACTAACGGAACTTGACGCCTTGTTCCAGGCCCTGGTAAATGGCGCGCTACGGAAAACCTTTATCTTTGGGGACCGGTTTCCCTTCCGCTACTTTGCCGATGCCTACGGCCTGAGCTATTTCGCCGCGTTTCCCGGCTGCTCCACCGAGACGGAGGCCAGCGCCGCCACCATCGCGTTCCTGATCAACAAGGTCCGCGCGGAGAGGATACCGGTGGTGTTTCACATCGAGCTTTCCAATGAAAAAATCGCCGATACGATCTGTGAGGAAACCGGGGCCCGGAAACTCCTGCTCCACGCGGTCCACAACGTGTCAAAACGCGACTTTGACCAGGGCGCCAATTACTACGACCTGATGTCCCGGAACGTAGAGAATCTGCGGAGTGCTTTGTACTGAATCGGGTACCAGCCTGCCAGGGCCCCGGCGGCAACATGCCAAAAGGGGCCTTGGATACAGGGTGTATATGGGGTATCATATGAAGCATGTACAGCGTTGGCATAGCCTATCTCCTCTGGTTCTGTTCCGGCTTTGGCGCACTGGGGTTCCATCGGTTCTACCTGGGTAAAATTCCGACCGGGCTTCTGTGGATGTTCAGCGGCGGCCTGGGCATGGTGGGGGCAATCTACGATTTTTTTACCCTCTCACGGCAGGTGCGGGAGGCTAACCTGCGTCTGGCCCTGAACGGCGCGCCCCGTGGGAGGGACCCCGGGAAGGGGTGGGACGGTGAAAACTGGCGCTACGTGGACGATGCCCAAACACGGGTCGTCCGGGGAAAGGAGAGCCTGGAACGGACTATCCTCAAGCTGGCCAAGGAGAACAAGGGGATCCTTACCGTAAGCGAGGTGGCCCTGGCGGCGGATGTGGGCCTGGAAGACGCAAAAAAGGCCCTGGAAGTCCTGGTAACACGGGGTTTCGCCGAACTGCGGGTCCGCAAGTCCGGTACCCTGGTCTACACGCTGCCGGAATTTATGAACAAGGACGAGAATCTGGAAGATTTCTAAGCCCCGGTGGGGCGCTCCACCGGGGCAGCCCCACCGGACAAAAAACAATCGCGGAGAGGAGTGAATCATGGCAGAACCGGCAAAGCGGGACCCCAAGGCCCCCAAGTTTTTGGAAATAGCGATTAAGGACAGCGACGGCAAGGTCTGGACTACCACCTACGCCCAGGCCAAGGAATTCTCCACCGGTTCGGTGGGCTACTACGCCTCGGACAAGACAACCAACCCGGAGTCCGGGGAACGTTACCAGTGCAGCCTTAGTTTTACGCTGATCGGTTCCAAACCGGAGAAGTAGAAAGCAGGCCGTCGCGCGAAGCGCTGTTAGCCGCGGCGGAATTCCCGTTCCACGTCGCGGTTCAGGTCCCGTTCCCGGATATCGGCCCGTTTGTCGTAGAGTTTTTTCCCCCTGCACAGGCCCAGTTCCACTTTTACCCGGCTTTTTTTGAAGTAAAAGGAAAGGGGGACCAGGGTGTAGCCCCGTTCCTCCACCTTCCGGCGCAGCCGTTTTATCTCGTCCCGGTGGAGGAGCAGCCGTTTTTTACGATCCGGGTCGTGGTTGAAAATCGATGAAAACGGATTTTCCGCCACCCGGAGGGAGCGGAGCCAGACCTGGTTCGCCTCGATCTCCGCCCAGGCGTCGGGAAAGGAGATTTTTCCGTCCCGGAAGGACTTTACCTCGGTCCCTTCCAGTTCAATGCCGCATTCCAGACTGTCTTCCACGGTGTAGTCGTGGCGGGCGCGGCGGTTTACGGCGATAATTTTGACACCTTCGCCCATGTTCACCCCTTTGGGACGATGAAGGGCCGGAAGCCCACAAAGGGGGAACACAGGTCCGGGGGCAGCGAACCCCGTGAATCGGGGCGCTGGGCGGCCCGGAGTACCCGTTCCGGGGAGGAAAGTCTCTCGATGGCCCCCCGTTCCGCGGGGAAGCGGCGCAGGGGCCCGTAGGGATCATCGCACCATTCCCACAGGGCCGAACCGGCGGCGGGGAAACAGGATTCCCATTCGTCTTCCCGGGGAAGCCGGATCTCCCAGCCCTCAAAACCGGGGGGGAGCCGCGCGCCAAGCCACTCGCAAAAGGAAACGGCGGCGTACCAGGAGACGCCGGTCAGCGGCGCGCCTTCCTCCGCCGGGCCGGCAAGGTAATCCCCGTTCACAAGTTTTTGTTCCCGCAGGGTCTCAAGGTTCTCAAGTCCCCATTCGGGCCGGTCTTCGAGGAATCGTTCCCAAAGATCCGCGCCGGCGGGCTGTTCGGCGTAGTAGAAGCCCCCGCCGCCGGTGGTTTCGGGGGCGGGGAGGAAGCGGAGTCCCGCGATTTCCAGCGCCCGGGCCCCGGTCCGCGCCGTTTGGTCCGCCGGTTCCGTTTGAGCGGGGGGGGCCGCCTGTCCCGCGCCCCGCGCCCAGGCGGAATCCCGGACCAGGGCCCCCGATTCGGTGGGGAGCAGTTCCCCAAGCCAGGCCGCGGCGCCCGGGGCGGAGGACAGCCAGACGGCGATGTCCACGGCGGAACGGCTCAGGCTAAGGGCCGAGGGGACAAGGCCCCCGTTGTCCAGCAGCGTCTTGGCCCGCCCCAGGTCCCGCAGCGATGCCTGGGACACCGCGAACCGGGCCGCCGCGCGGATAATCTCCGCCGCTTCCTCCCTTTCGTTAGCGTCCAGCAGCGGCCCCACCCGGTAGACGCCCTCGGACAGGCTCAGGGGTATCTGGTAACTCGCCGTAGCCTCCCCGGTAAAGGACCAGGCCGTGTAATCCACAGCGGCGGCGATCAGGGCGGCAAGGGGATCATCGGTCGCGAGAACCTCGCGCAGTTCCAGGCGGCGGGGGAAAAACAGTGAAAAGGCGGCCTGGCCGGGAACCTCCAGTTCAAGAAACCGGGGCTTAAAACCGGGAAGGACGAATTCAACGGTGTGGGGGCCCCGGTCCAGGAACAACTCTTCCGGCGCCGCGCCCCGGTTAACCCCGTCAATACGGATTGCCGCCCCCTCAGGCTCGGTAGTAAAGGACACCAGGCTGCCGGGACGGGACAGGCCGGGGAACAGGCAAAGGAAGAAGAGAAGGCCCAGGAACACCAGGCCGTAGATGACGCTCAGGTAGACGCCGGGCCGGATACCCAGCACAGGCGGGAGATGTACCTGATCATCGGTTGATATTGATGTGGATGCCCCCTGGTTCACGGGTTCCGGCCTCTTACGCATGGACCGCATTATAGGGTTCCCCTCTCCGCCTTGTCAACGAAGCCGCTTCATGCTAGGTTTTTCCGGCATGGCTCATACACAGGATGTATTCGACAGGATTCAGACGTTAACCGAAGCTGTTTTGACGCGCCGAAGGCGGATCCGCCGCCGGAAAAGGGAGAAACAGAAGGCGAAAAACCCGGTCCTTGACTGGATCGAAGCCTTTATCTGGGCGGCGGGCTGGGTTCTCCTGATAAACCAGTACCTCTTCCAGGCTTACCAGATCCCATCAGGTTCCATGATCGACACCCTGCTCATAGGCGATCATATCTTTGTGAACAAGTTTATCTACGGCCCGGAACTGCTGCCCGGTTTCGTCAAGCTGCCCGGTCCCGTCAAACCTAAGCGGAACGACATCATTATTTTTGAAAACCCCGCCTACATAGGCCGGGGTACGGCCTTTGACGTGGCCCAGCGGGTTATCTACATGCTTACCTTTTCGCTGCTTGACATAGACCGGGACGAGAAGGGGGAACCCCGTGTCCACTTTCTTATCAAGCGGGCCGCGGGCGTGGCCGGGGACCGGTTTGTTATCGACCGGGGGGAGATGAAGATACTCTTTGCCGGGGAAGACAGGTGGGTGTGGGAACGGGACTACGCCGCGGACAGGGGCTGGGAACACCGGCTTAGCCGCCTGATCGCCGAGGACGAGTACCCCGCCCAGGAGGCGATGGGGAAGATCGATGCCTACCGCAGCCTTGGCCGTGAGCCCCCCCAGGCGGCGGTGCTGGCGGCCGGTTCTTCCCGCGCCGGCGCGCGCGATTCCTACGCCGTGGACAGGGCCTGGCTGGAAACCCTGCGGGGGGCCCAGCCCCACGATTCCCGTTACCGGACCCTCCTTGCCCGTCTTAACCAGGGCTGGTACGTGCCGGAGGGCCGGGTGTTCCCCCTGGGGGACAACCGCGATAACTCCCGGGACGGCCGTTCCTTTGGCCCCGTACTGGCAAGCAAGGTGATGGGCAGGGGTTCCTTTATCTATTGGCCCCTGTGGCGTTCCTCCGGGGCCGGTGGACAGAGCCGGGGTATTAGCTGGCGGGCCGGCTTGATCAGGTAAGGCATGATCTTCAATCTTTTTAACAGAAAATCGGTAAAATTTTCCTACGCGGAGCAGAAAAGCCAGCGCCACCGGCTCTTAAGGGTCGTGTTCTGGGTCCTGGCCTTTTTGGTGTTCTACAACGCCTTTAGTTCGTTCTTTTTTTCGGTACGGGTGCTGGAAAACGACACCATGCGTCCGGGGCTGCGCGCGGGGGACCGTTTTGTGCTGTCGTCGTTCTCCCTCTACAGCCTGCTTGACCGCTGCGGCCTGCCCTCCGCCGCGCTTCCCCTTAAACGCGGGAACATTGTCCTGGTGGATATGGCCCTGGGGGAGCCGGGCAACATCGGCGCCGGTATGCTGGACGGGGTCCTGCGCTTCTTTACCGCCCAGCGGGTCTCCCTGAACCACCGGGAGGAGCACTTTTACATGAAGCGGGTTATCGGCCTGCCGGGGGACGAGGTTTCCATGACCAACTTTGTGATCAGGATCAGGCCCGGGGGCCAGCCCTATACGCTGACGGAGTACGAGGTTTCCGGCCAGGATTACGTGCTGGAAATCCCCCAAATTCCCGCCCTCTGGGACGATTCGATCCCCTTTTCGGGGAACATGGACCGGATCATCCTGGGGGAGGACGAGTGTTTTGTCCTATCCGATGACCGGAGCAACACCAACGATTCCCGTACCTGGGGTCCCATCCCGCTGCACAAACTGGCGGGTAAGATCCTGTTCCGCTACTGGCCCCTTAACCGTCTGGGCCGGCCCTGAGACTGCCGGTTTGCCGCCGGAATTCCCCCCCGCGGATTGTTCCCTCTACGTCCACGTTCCGTTTTGCCGTTCCTTCTGCGATTACTGCGATTTCTATTCGGTCCTGCTGCCCCCCGGAGGGGAGGGCGGGGCCCTGGTGGAACGTTACCTCAACACCCTGGCCGCGGACGCCCGCCGGCTCTTTGAGCGATTCCCCCCCGTATCGGTTCCCACGGTCTACATCGGCGGGGGTACCCCTTCGGTCCTGGGGGCGGAGGGCATACGCCGCCTGTTCGATGCCCTGGGGGAGCTTCCGGGGCGGGACCGGGAATGGACCGTGGAGGCGAACCCCGAATCCCTGGACGCGGAGTTCCTCCATGCCTGCCGGGAAGCCGGAGTAAACCGGCTGTCCCTGGGGGTCCAGAGCTTTTCACCCCGCTTGCGGGCCCTGGTACACCGGGAGGGCCAGGCGCTTGAGCGGGCCCTGAGCCTGGCCGCGCGCTTCTTTCCCCGGTCCTTTTCCGCGGACCTTATGACGGGCCTTCCCGGTCAGGACCGGAATGGGGTTCTGGAAGACATCGCCAGGCTCCTCAGCTTCCACCCCGCCCACGTGTCCCTCTACGCCCTTACTTTGGAGGAGGGGACCCCCCTGTGGGAACGGGCGGAGGAGGTGCCCCCGCGGGACAGCGCGGATTCGCTGTGGATCGCCGGCCGGGACGCCCTGGAACGTTCCGGCTACGCCCAGTACGAGGTAAGCAATTTCTCCCCGCCGGGTCAGGAATCCCGCCACAATCTGCGCTACTGGGGCATGAAAAACTGGCTGGCCCTGGGCCCGTCCGGGTCCGGCACCCTGATCGACGACCGGAAGGGCGCCGGTCTGCGCCTTAACTGGCCGGCGGATCTGGCGCTCTGGCTGGCCGGAGAACCGGAGCGGCCCGGCCGCCTGGCTCTGGAGAATCTGGACCGCCTTACCCTGATGAAGGAGAGCCTCCTCATGGGCTTTCGCCTGGGCCGGGGGCCGGACGCCCCCCTCTTTAAGCGGCGTTTCGGCGTTTCCCCGGAGGAGGCCGTCCCCCGCACCCTGGCGAAGTGGCGCGGCCGGGGCCTTGTCGCGGCGGAAGGCCCCGCCCTTACACGGGAGGGGCTTCTCTTCCTGAATTCCTTTCTTGTGGACGTTTTTGAGGAACTGGACCACCCTTACCCCAGGGCCGTTCTGTTTGAACCAAGGTAGTCCGACAGCCGCCGGTACGCCTGGTTCACGGCATGTTTTTTTTCAATGTCCACGTCGTCCCCCAACTCGTCGATAAGGGTCTCAAGGCTTCCCAGACTCTCGTTCAGGCTTGTGTGGAAGCCCCGCGAGCATCTGAAGCGGTAGGTTCCCTGCCCGTCGGTAAAAAGGCCGATAAAACCCAGGGAACCGGCCCCCGCCTTCCAACTGGCGGGGCGCATCAGCGTGGGCAGTTCTTTTAACAGGGCCTCCAGATCGGCATGGGAATTAAACGTGGTTTTTTCGGCCCATCGGCGTTCAAAAACCCCGTCCAGGTCCAGCGAGGGGGCCAGGGACAGGATAAGGTTGAGTTTTTCCCCCGCGAGCAGCGTATGGGTCCCGTTCACGATAATGGTCCCCTTAAGCCCCTTGTAGTACTGCTCCTTGGGCAGGTCCTCCCGGATACGTTTAAGCCGCTCCCAGGGCAGCCGTACTTCTTTTTTGCCCTTTGCCGTTTTTATTTCAAAAACCTCGTCCCGTATTTTGATGCTGTGGGTAAAATCCCTCAGATTTTTTGGTTTTCCCGTCCCGGGACGGGGGGCCCTTCCCCGGTCCGTTTCAAAATTCGCGAACAGGCCGGGACTCAGGCGTTCCAGTATTCCCTCCGAAAGCGGGGACACCGACATGGCGTACATCCGCGTTGTCCGCACAATTTCCCCCGCCACGATGTACCGGGGATCGGTTTTGAACATCACCGACCCCGGATGAATACTGATCCGGTCGGCAGTCAGGCTGCGGTACGTTTCCCGGCCTTCCCGGACACAGACAAACTGGATCATCCCCCGCGCCACACAGCAAAGGTAGTCGTCCAGGTCTCCGCCGGAAAGGATCGGGACCTTGAGGGCCGACACGATCTCCTCCAACTGCGTAACCACGTTGGCGATCTCCCTCATCGCGCGCTCGTCAAGGTAATTCTTTTCGCAGAAGCGGGCCTTGTTTGGGGCGTCAAGGTAGCTCTGGAAGAGTTTCAGGTAAGAAACAAAGTCCCCCCGCTTGTCCCGAAACCCGTGGTGGGCCCGGCGGGCGTCCGTTTCCTCCCCCGGCGGCAGCAGATAAGGACTCTGAGTGGAAAGAAAGGCCGCGGCGATCAGCGTTTCCCGCAAAACCCGGGGGTAGCGCAGCACGGCTTCCACGATGATCCGCGACTGCCGGGGGGCCAGCGGGAATTCGGTCATCATGCCGCCGGTTTTTGAAAGGGTCCGATCCTCCTCCAGGGCTTCAAGCAGATTGAGTGTCTCAATGGCCGCCATTAAGCCCTCCCTGCCCGGGGACGAAATAAAATCGAATTCCTCAAAATTGGAAAGGCCCAGTTCCGCCATTCTCAGCACCACCTCGGACAAATCGGTACGATAAATCTCCTCCGTGGTAAACAGGGGGCGGTTTTCAAAATCCTTGCGGGTGTAAAGCCGGTAACAACTGCCCTCCCTGGTACGTCCCGCCCTGC
Source organism: Treponema sp. (assembly GCA_031258225.1). Classification (GTDB taxonomy): domain Bacteria; phylum Spirochaetota; class Spirochaetia; order Treponematales; family Breznakiellaceae; genus JAISFT01. The sequence goes on from JAIRND010000159.1 coordinate 10,181, forward strand.
CTTTCCGCTGGTTGGCCGACGCCTTTGATATAGGGGCCTCCACCAGGCTGGACGCGAAGCTGCGGGGGTTGTAGTAATTCAGTTTGGAAAGCCCCGAATCAATTACCCCGGTAATGCCGTCAATCGTCAACGATGTTTCGGCAATGTTGGTGCTTACCACGACCTTGGTTTTGCCCCTGGGCGGATCGTCAAAAACCCGCTCCTGCTCCTCTTTGGCAAGCCTGCCGTACAGGGGAACAAGGTGGAGGTACGGTCCTGCGGGGCCAAGCGCGAGACTCTTGATACAATCCTTGATTATTTTTTCGCCGGGAAGGAACACCAGCAGATCCCCCTCCCGTTTTTCACCTATAAAACGCTGAATTATCGTGCCGATCTTGTCGATTAGCAGCTCCTGAGCCGCCAAACCGCCGCGTTCGTCTTTCAAAACCGGCGGATCGTAGATCAGCGTAACCGGATACGTTACCGCGTCAATTTTTACCACCGGACATTCGCCGAAATATTCGGAAAAAACTTCCGCGTTGATCGTGGCGGAGGAGACGATCACCTTAAAATCCCGCCGGGCTTCCAGGATACGCTTCAACAGCCCCAGGATAAAATCAATGTTAAGGCTCCGTTCATGGGCTTCATCCACCACCAGCAGGCCGTATTTCGAGAGCCAGGGATCAAGTTTCATTTCCTGGAGCAGGATTCCATCGGTCATGATCTTGATTTTTGTATCCGGGCCGGTTTTGTCCTCAAAACGTATCTTGTACCCCACGAGTCCCCCCGGTGAACCGCCCTGTTGGCGCGCGATAAATTCACTTACCGACAGGGCGGCGATCCTGCGGGGCTGGGTTACGCCGATAATGCCGTTTTTTGAATAACCCGCTTCGTACAGTATCACCGGAAGCTGGGTCGTTTTTCCCGATCCCGTAGGACTTTCCACCACCACCGCCTGGCTTGTTTCCAGCGCCTCAAGGATCAGGTTTTTGTGCTTGTAAATCGGTAATTCCGAATAATTCATGTGCCGTTCCCCTTGTTCGGAGCCTGTCCCAAAACTAATTGACTGTGCGCTACCGCGCGCGGTTTTGGGCCAGGCTCTTGCGGTTTTTCAGGCTTTCAGCCTTACAAAACCGCGAATTTCAAAGTTGCTTTCCCAAGAACTGAAGTTTTGGGAAAGCCCCTATAGCCTTTACATTAGCTCATTTTAGAGCAGGAAACGAAAACTGTGAAGCGCCGCGGGCAGGCGTACACCGGCGGGCAATTCGTTTAAGCGCCGGGGATCTGAACGCGAGGCGTTTTCGTGAAGCGTTTTTTTGATAAAAAACGTAAAAAAGATTGACATTTTTTTTATTTTCCACTTTCATTATTTTTAATTCGTGTATATTATGTAGTTGAGACGTAATGAGACGCAAGGAGAAACATTTGAGGAAGCTAAAAACCGGATTGAAAAGCGTTTATTTTTTTGGAAACGGCAAGGCCCAGGGCAATGCCGGCATGAAAGAGATACTCGGCGGCAAGGGCGCCAACCTTGCGGAGATGACCAGTTTGGGTATTCCGGTTCCCCCGGGATTTACCATTTCCACCGCCATTTGCGCCGCGTACTATGAAAACCAGCGGAATTTCCCCCCGGGATTTGAAGATGAAGTACTTGCCAACCTTTCCAAACTAGAAAAGATCATGGGCAAAAAACTTGGCGACGCGCGGGACCCCCTGTTGGTATCGGTTCGTTCCGGCGCCGCGGTTTCCATGCCCGGCATGATGGATACAATCCTGAATTTGGGGATGAACGACAACGCGGTGCGCGGTCTCGCGGATAAAACGGGCAATCCCCGTTTCGCCTGGGACGCGTACCGCCGTTTCATTCAAATGTACGGCGATGTGGTTATGCAGGTTTCCCATGAATTGTTCGAGGGGGCCATAGCGGATCGGAAAAAAACGCGGGGCCTAAGCCTTGATACGGAATTAACCGCCGGCGATCTTGAGGAACTGGTGGACGCCTATAAAAAAATCGTGCGCCGTGAAACCGGCCATGATTTCCCGCAGGAGCCCCTTGAGCAGTTGTGGGGTTCAATCCGCGCCGTTTTCGGTTCCTGGATGAACGACAGGGCCGTCCGCTACCGGGCTTTGAATGAAATTAGAAGCCTTAAGGGAACCGCCGTCAATATTCAGTCCATGGTATTTGGAAATTTTGGTGAGGATTCCGGCACCGGCGTCTGCTTTAGCCGCGATCCTTCCACGGGGGTCAACGAATTCTACGGCGAATATTTGATGAACGCCCAGGGCGAGGACGTGGTGGCCGGTATCCGTACCCCGGAAAAGATCGCCACGCTGGCCCAAAGAAACCCGGCGATATACCGGCAATTGGTGGAGATTAAAGACCGCCTGGAGAATCATTTTAGGGATATGCAGGACATGGAGTTCACCGTACAGCAGGGGGTACTCTACATTCTGCAGACCCGGAACGGCAAACGGTCGGGGGCCGCCGCGGTAAGGTGCGCCATCGACATGGTTAAAGAAAAACTTATCGACAAACATACCGCCATTCTCCGGGTTACTCCCGCCCATCTGGATCAACTGCTCCACCCGATGATAGATCCCGAGGTCCTAGGATCCGCCCGTTCCATCACCAGGGGACTTAACGCGTCCCCCGGCGCCGCGGCGGGACGCATCGTTTTTACCGCCCCGGATGCCGAAAGCTGGCACGCGCGGGGGGAAAAAGTGCTGCTTGTGCGCAAGGACACCAGCCCCGAAGATATCGGCGGCATGGTGGTTTCCCAGGGGGTACTTACCTCCACCGGCGGCATGACCAGCCACGCGGCGGTGGTCGCGCGGGGAATGGGAATCCCCTGTGTGGCGGGGGCCAAGGGCGTATCGGTAATTGATAACACGGCCCACATCGGCGGTAAAATTTTTAACGAAGGGGACTGGCTCAGCATTGACGGTTCCACCGGAGACGTATACGACGGCAAACTTCCCCTTTCCGCGCCGGAAATTTCGGCGGAGATGAGTACCTTTCTTGGCTGGTGCGACAAGGTGCGGGAATCTTCCCGGCGGGGAAAGATCAGGGGCTTCAAGGTCAGGACCAATGCTGATCAGCCGGAGGACGCCAAGCGGGCCTTTGCCTTCGGCGCCGACGGCGTGGGGCTGTGCCGCACGGAACACATGTTCTTTGACAAGGAGAAACTTATCCACTTCCGCGCGATGATCGTGGCGGATACGGAGGAGGAACGGCGGCTTCAGCTTGCCAAAATACTTCCCCTGCAGCGGCGGGATTTTTTTGGCATCTTCAAAGCGATGGAGGGTCGTCCTGTAACCATCCGCCTGCTGGATCCTCCGCTTCATGAATTTGTGCCCCACACCCCGGAAGAAATTGAGGAACTGGCCGCCCACCTGGGGCTTGCGGTGGAAAAATTACGGCCCAAGATCGAAAAACTCCACGAGGCAAATCCCATGCTGGGGCACCGGGGCTGCCGTCTTGCCATTACCTATCCTGAAATTTACGACATGCAGGTAGAGGCCATTGCCCTGGCCGCCCTGGACTGCGTCAGGCAGAATATCCCGGTGGAGCCGGAGATCATGATCCCCATTGTCGTAACCGCGCGGGAGCTGAAATTGCTGCGTCCCAACGCGGAAGCCGTGCTGCGGAGGGTGTTTGAGGCGGAGGGCCTTAGTTTGCCCGCGGTTCATATCGGCACGATGATCGAGGTCCCCCGCGCGGCAATCCGTTCAGGGCATATCGCCCGGTACGCGGATTTCTTCAGTTTCGGTACCAACGATCTTACACAGATGACCTTTGCCTTTAGCCGGGATGATGTGGCATCGTTCCTCCCCACGTACCTTGAAAAACAGGTGCTGGACGTGGACCCCTTTAAGTCGATTGACGAGGAGGGAGTTGGTAGTTTAATACGTTTCGCCATCGACGAGGGAAGGACCGTAAAACCTGAACTCAAAATAGGAATATGCGGAGAGCATGGGGGAGATCCTCAAACCATTGATTTCTGCTACCGTGTCGGTTTAAGCTACGTTTCATGTTCACCTTTCCGTGTGCCTCTGGCGCGTTTGGCCGGAGCGCAGGCGGTGATAAATAATTCCAAGGTTGCCGTGGAGGCCGGGGGTAATTCCGCTGCCGCGCCGGGGACCGGGGAAAACAAACCTAAACTCCAAAGGGAGGTACAGTCGATGAGTGACGCAGAGAAGAAAACGGCAAAAAAGCCGGCCGCCAGGAAAACCACCGCTAAGACAACGGTGAAGAAACCTGCCGCGGCGAAGAAGACGGTGTCCGCGAAGACAACCGCCAAGGCCGGCGCCGCGAAGAAACCGGGACGGCCCGCCGCCAAAGCCGCGGCGAAGAAGACGGTGTCCGCGAAGACAACCGCCAAGGCCGGCGCCGCGAAGAAGCCTGGACGGCCCGCCGCCAAAGCCGCGGCGAAGAAGACGTCCGCGAAGACAGCCGCCAAGGCCGGCGCCGCGAAGAAGCCGGGACGGCCCGCTGCCAAAACCGCCGCCGCGAAGGACGGCGCCGCGAAAAAACCGGGACGGCC
>JAIRND010000230.1 GCA_031258225.1 Treponema sp.
GAAGTATTGATGAAACTGAGCCGGGACGAGGAGGAACGGGCGTGGCTCTTGAGTGAGTACAAGTACGCGGTAGACACCCAGAGCAAGGTAGTACAGGCACGGCGGGACGGCCGGGAAGAAGGCCGGGAAGAAGAAAAGCTGAACATAGCTGAAAATCTAAAGGCGGCGGGGATGCCCATAGGACAGATCGCCCGGATTACGGGGCTTAGCGAGGCACAGGTTAAAAAACTGTATCAACCCCCGCCAAAGCCATAGCCTTTTTTGACCAGCATGGTAACAAAGATCGGCGCGCCGATCATGGCGGTAATAATGCCGATGGGAATTTCGGTTCCCGTAAGGACGATCCGGGCGATAAGATCCGCCCAGAGCAAAAAGAGGGCGCCGGTCAAAACGGCGCCGGGCAGAAGACGCCGGTGATCCGGGCCCACGATTCCCCGCACGATGTGGGGAACGATCAGCCCCACAAAACCGATCATCCCGCAATAGGCCACCATGACACCGGTAATCAGGGAGGAACTTACCATGTAGATACGGCGACAGGCGGTAATGTTTATCCCCAGGGTAACCGCAGCTTCATCCCCCACAAGCATGGTGTTCAGGATACGGAACTGTGAGAGGCCGAAGAGAATCGCGGCGCCAATCAGAGCCGAAAGCAGGGGCAGCCTTCCCCACTTGGCGGAGGCAAGGCTGCCCATGGTCCAGAAGGTTACGGTCTTAATCCCCTCCGCGTTGTTCGCGAAGTAAATGATAAAATTGGAGAAGGCGTTGCAGAGGGCGTTGATAACCATGCCGGAAAGAACCAGCTTGACGGAACTGAGTGTACCCCCCACGCCCGCCAGGGTAAGTACCGCCATGGACGCGCAGAACGCGCCGGTAAAGGCGCCGGCGGCGGTGCCCACCTGGGAAAAAATACCCGTGGAGCCGAAGCCGATAAGGATGGCAAAGGTCGCCCCCAGGGAAGCGCCGGAGGAGATGCCCAAAATATAGGGATCGGCCAGGGGATTTTTTACCGAAGCCTGCATAAAGGTACCGCACAGGGAAAGCCCCGCGCCTACCAGCATGGCGGTCAGCACCCGCGGAAACCGTATCTGCCAGATGATATTCATAACGGAACCGGCGTTAAGGTCGCCAAAATCCCCGATAACCAGGCCGGTTATTTTATACCAGACAACCCGGTACGTCAGGGAAAGGGGGATACGCACCTGCCCCAGGGACAGGGAAAGAGCCGCCGACACCAGGAGTACGGCCGGCAGCAGAACGGCGAAGGTCTTGACCGTCCATCGTTTTGACGGGGAACCCTTGCCGGGGGAAGGTCCGGGCATTCAGTTGTGGTCCCTGTTGCGCGGCGATTTTTTGTCGATCCTCACGATGCGATCACAGTTGGTAAGCGTGGAACGCCGGTGGGAAACAATAAGAATGGTGCTGCCGTGATATTCGTCCCTCAGGGTCTTCAACAGACCTTTTTCGTTCAGCACATCAAGGTTACTGGTGGGCTCGTCCATGACCAGCATATCGGGGCCGGAGATCATGGCCCTGGCAATGCCGATGCGCTGCCGCTCCCCGCCGGAGATCCGGCCGTTAAGTTCCCCCATCGGGGTCTGGTAGGCTTCCGGAAGGGCGCTGATAAAATCGTGTATGTGGGCGCGCCGCGCGGACCGGATTATTTCTTCCATCGTCGCGCCGCTCTTGCCCAGGGCTATGTTGGCGGCAATAGTATCGTTAAAGATCAGGGTTTCCTGTTCAAGCATAACGATCCGGGAGCGGAGGCTTTTAAGGGAGATCTTTTTAAGGGGAATGCCGTTGATCCGTATCTCCCCGGCACGGGGTTCCCAGAAACGCAGGAGCAGCCGGATAATTGTCGATTTTCCGGCGCCGCTTTCCCCGATAACGCCGATATTTTCCCCTTTTTTTATCGTGAAACTCAGATCCTCTATGACGGCTTCCCGATCCCGCCGGTAGCCAAATGTAACCCGGTCAAATTCCACGGTTTCTATGCCCTCAAGTTCCACCGGGAAAGGATCTTCCACGATTTCCGGCCGGTCGTCCATAATGGCGAAGTACCGTTCCGCCGCGGCATACGTTTCCAGAAGGTTTGAGATAACGGTGGTAAGGGACTGGGTCGAGGAAAACGAGGCGGAAACCACGAAGGAAAGGACGATGATTCCGGCGGGGTCCTCGTAGCCCGTCAAGGCCAGGTACGAGGCGGCGGCGATCACCAGGATACGGGCAAGGTAGATAAAAAATACCGGGGCCGACGTTACGATTTGCCGGTGAAGGGTCAGCGCGTGGGCGGCCCGGTTAATCCCCCCGGTTTTTTCCAGGGCCTCCGCCATCCGCCGTTCACCGTAATTAAATATCTGTATCTCCCTGAGGGAACTTACGCTTTCCACCATGAACGATTTCAAGTCCCCTACCCGCTCCCGGTAGTCCTGCCCCAGGGCCCGGCCGGTCTTAATCGCCAGGAGCGGCAGGACGAAACAGGTAAGCAGGTAGACCGGAAAGAGGAGCGGCAGGAACAGGATGTGAACACGGGCGGCGATACAGAGGGTGGTCAGGGGCAGAAGGATTATCGTGAACAGGGGACCGATGGTGTGGGCGAAAAAGAACTCGATGGTCTCAATGTCCGCCACCGCCACCGAAAGGATATCCCCCTTCCGCCGGTCAAGGAGCCGGGCCGGGGCCAGGAGGCGCAGCATGCCAAAGAGATCGCCCCGCATATCGGCCAGAAGCTTGTAGGCCGCTACGTGCGAAACCAGACCCTCAGTATAACGGCATACCCCGATACCCACTGAGCAGAGGAGCATCAGCGCCCCCCATAGCGGCGGAGCGCCCCGGTTAAGTCCCGCGACGGACAGGATCAAGAGGGCCCCCGACGCCATAAGACCCACATGGGCAAAGTTGCCAAGGATACTGGCAAGGGTGGAAACGACCAGGGAACGTTTCCGTGAGGCGGCGATCCGGAACAGGCGCCGGGAAAGGGAAAGGATGCCGGGGCGCGCGGAGGGGGACATCACAGGACCTCCGCCTTTACCGGGCCGGTTTCAAGCGCGTCGCGGCCCTCCAGTACGGCCTGTTCCTGTACCAGCCGGTAGTAGACGTTTCTGTTGCCAAGCAGTTCCCGGTGATTCCCCGACTCGACGATTCGCCCCCCGGCAAGAACCCAGATGGTATCGGCGTTCCTGATGGTGGAAAGCCGGTGGGAAATGATGATGAGGGTCCGGCTCAGGGAAAGTTCGGCGATACAGGCCCAAATATCCCGCTCACTGTCCGCGTCAACTCCGGAGGTAGCCTCGTCAAAGACGATATAGGGCGCCTTGCGGAGCAGTACCCTGGCGATACCCAGTTTCTGCTTTTGCCCGCCGGAAAGTTTATCCCCGGCGTCCCCCACCTGGGTCTCCAGTCCCTCAGGGGGAAGCCAGTCCCCCAGGCGTACCAGATCAAGGACTTCCCGCAGTTCCCCGTCACTCGCGCCGGGACAGGCGATCCTGAGATTTTCCGCGATGGTTCCGCTGAAAATCCCCACCTGCTGGGGTACCAGCGCGATCTTCTCCCGCAGTTCTTCCGGGCTTTGGGCGGCATAGGGGACCCCCTCGATGACGATCCGCCCCTCAACCGGATCAAAAAAACGGAGCAAGAGGGACGCCAGGGTGGTTTTTCCGCTTCCCGACGGACCGGCCAGGGCGCATACCGTACCCCTGGGGATGTCCATTGTAAGGTCCCGCACGCCCGAATCCCTTCCGGGGTACGTATAAGAAACCCCCTCAAGACGTATCCCCGCAAACGTGTCCGCCGCGGCCGAACCCCCATTAAGGCCAATCCGCGGCCTGGCCGTGTCGATGTCCAGAATACCCGACAGGGCCTCCGCCGCCGCAATCCCCGTCAGCGCCTGGTGGGTACTGAACATCAACTGCCTGACGGAGGCAAAAAAACCGTAGCCCAGCATCAACACCATGACGGCATCCCCCAGGGCGGCGGCGCCGCGGGAAAGCTGGGTACACACAAACACTACCGAAAGAAACACCGAAAGGTAGATGATCCCGTCGGAAAACAGGAACGACACAAAATTACTGTGGATCATCCCCATAAGATGACGGTTAAAATTTCCGGCCCGGTCCCTCAGGTTCTTTTCCCGCCGCTCATCCTGGTTAAACAGTTTCAGTGTCGAAAGCCCCCGCAGGCTCTCAAGGTAATACCCGGTCAATTCCCGAAAACTGTCCCACACCAGAACGGTCTTGGACCCTTTCACGATCTTCTTGAAAAGGTTGTTGGCGGGAAAGAGGAAGATCGAAACGACGAGTAAAAAAACCGCCGCCCCAAAGGAGGAGTCCCTGAGCCTGAAAAACAGATAGACCGGCGAGACGAGACAGTAAAACAGCCCTGGAAGGTACCTGCTGTAGTAAATCTGCATGGATTCGATGCCGTCAACCGCGGCGGCCACCGCCTGGGACATGCCGATTTTTTCGATACTGCCCACGTCCAACAGGAGTATCTTGGAAAAAATCCGCTTCCGTAAACTTAACCGGGCCCTTGCCGTACAGCGGTACTCGGCTTCCCCGATAAGGAGTTCCCCGCCAAGAACCATCAGGGCCCCCAGAAGAGCCTGGCCCGCGGCCTGACCCGTCGCGGCGGACAACAGATCCGGAGACAGGGGGCCTTCCGCCATGCTTCCCAAAAAACCGGAGAGGGTTTGGGAAAAGAGGGCGATTCCGGCCAGGGCCAGTATCTTGAGGCCCAGGATGGCGATGATCCACAGCCACAGGCCCTTTGCCATCTTCAGCAGAATTTTACTCAGCAGCAGCACGGCGGCCCCCTTCCCGGTTTTACATCAGATCGGGATATACCTGTTCGGCAAGCCTGGCCAGTCCCTCAATGGTACAGTAACCGTGCCCCATAATATCGTTAAAGGGAACAAGAAAAACCTGCCGGTTTGCTATGGCGGGCACCTTTTCCAGCGATGCCTGGGCCAGCAAATCGGCAATGGCAGCGCTGGCGTTCAGGGGGCTGTCGGCATAGTCGATGTAGATGATCATATCGGGGTTGAGGGCTATCATCGTCTCCAGCCCCAACGAGGTTCCGGCCTGTTCGGTGGCGTTGGTGAAACCCAGTTTGGCAAGAAAATCGTTCTGCAGTTTTGCCTTGGCGCCGTACTGGCCGTAGGTGCTGCCGTCAAAATCGGTGATCATCAGGGCTTTTTTCCCGCCGCTCCTGCCCGCGAGAACCGCCTTGAGCCTGTCAAGTTTTCCCCGCAGTTCCGCGGCAAAGGCATCGGCGGCGGGCTGTATGCCGAAGACGAGGCCGATGTCGCGGATATCGTCGATAATGTCTTCCAGAGTCGGATTCCCGGTAAGGCTGCTGGACGCCCAGATATAGGAATTGATCCCCATGGCGGTGTAGGTTTCAACCGTACCAAGCCCGTATTCCCCCTCGTTAAAGTCCATCGCCCTGCCCATAACCAGGTCCGGGGAGGCTCCCAGAACCAGTTCCATGGGCGGCCACTGGTTGGAGATAACCGGCAGCTTTTCCCCTTCCGCCCGTATGTCGTCGGGAAAATCGCTGATGATATTGGCAACCCCGACGATCCTGCCGCCCAGGCCAAGTTTAAGCAGGGCCTCGATGCTCCCCTGGGTAGTCGCCACCACCCGTTCCGGCGCTTTGGTGAACACCTGGGTATAGGGGTTTCCCGACGCGTCAAAATTTTCAAGCCGCAGGGGATACGCGCTCCCCTCCGGGCCGGTTTCCCCGGAAACGGCTCTCCCCGCGCTTCCCCCGGCCGTGGAGGAAGCATCGGGTTTTGAGCAGGCGCTCAGCCAGAAGATACAGCAGAAGGCGGCAACGGCGGGGGAAAGCCGGTTTTTCATGGAACAGAACATAAACCCTCCTATTGTTATAAATAACTAACACATCCACCATACCAGAACGCCGGATCAGGGTCAATGGGCC
>JAIRND010000097.1 GCA_031258225.1 Treponema sp.
TTGTTGGCCACCCAAAACAATTTAACCTTTTTTTTTTCGCGCCGAAATTTTGACCTAAAGGTTGTAAAAACCAATAATTCAATCTTTTTAACCCCCCCCCCCCCCCCCCCCCCCACACACACACACACACCATCTAACTAAGAAAAAGCCAAACCTTGCCGGTCCCCCGGTAAAGCCGGGGAATTACGTATTTTATTTGCCACGGCTTGCTGCCTTGGCCATGAACCCCGTTACCCGTAAGCGTCTCGTTTCCTGCGAAAGGAGCATGCCCCATGACAAAGCGTGAACTGGTGATCGAAACCCTGGCCCACGGGAATCCCGGGAAGGTGCCCCAGGCGATTCATACCGGCGGCGAGGGTTACCAAAAAGCTCTGTTACGGGACTACCCCAACGAACAGGCCCGCCGGGATTATGAGGCCGGCCTTATCAGCCTGGAACAGGCGGCTTCTCTTTCCATCGGGAACCACATACTCCACGTGGACACCCCCTGGTGGAACTGGTATGACCTGGGCGATGCCTTCCTCAAGGCCCCCGACCCGCCGGATTACCTCCCCGACACCAGGGGAACCGGAACTTACGAGGGCTTTTTCAACCAACTGGCCCACATTCGGGAACACTACGATGTGTATATTGTGGCCAGCGTATACGGCAGCCACTGGGAAAAAGCCTATTTTGCCAGGGGCATAGAGAATTTCCTTGCCGACCTTGCCGGCAGTCCCGAATGGGCCCAGGCGCTCCTGGACCTTATTATCAGGAAAAACCTGGTGATGCTCGAAAACTTCCTTACCGCCCCGGAAGTGGACGCGGTACTTCTGGGTTCCGACTGGGGCACTCAGCGGGACCTTATCATGTCCCCGGAATGTTTCAGAACCATGATAAAGCCCGGAGAAAAACAGGAATACGACCTTATCAAAAAATACGGCAAGCAGGTATTTATCCATTCCTGCGGGAATATCATCAGGATCATGGACGATCTGGTCGAACTGGGGGTGGACTGCATCAATCCGGTACAACCCGAATGTATGGACCTGGAGTTTCTCAAAAATGAATACGGCGGCCATATCAGTTTTTACGGCGGCATCAGTACCCAGAAGACCCTGCCCTACGGAACTCCTGCGGAAGTAAAAGCCGAGGCCCGGAGGGTGATAGAGCTTATGAGCGGGAACGGGGGCTACCTGACCTCGCCTTCCCAGGGAATCCAGAGCGATGTTTCTTACGACAACCTCCGGGCTCTTATTGATACCGCCGGGGAATACTGGCGGGAATAACATGATCCAGGGATAAGGAGGCATACTATGCCGGTTAAGCGAAATCTTACGAAAAAGTCCAGAATGGTTGCCCGCCACTGGCAGCTTTATCTCTATATGATTATACCCCTTGTCTGGGTAGCGATCTTTAAGTACGCCCCCATGTACGGCCTGCAGATTGCTTTTAAGGATTACCAGATCCGTTACGGCTTTTGGAACAGCCCCTGGGCGGGATTAAAACATTTTAAGCAGTTCATAAGTTCCTATTATTTTCCCCGGGTCATCGGCAATACCGTGGGGATAAGCCTCTATTCGTTAGTAGCGGGTTTTTTCCCGCCTATTTTACTGGCCATTGCCCTTAACGAATGCCGGATCCGGTTTATGAAAAAGGCCGTACAGATGATCACCTACGCGCCGTATTTCCTTTCCACCGTGGTAATCGTCGGTATTCTTTCCCAGATCCTGTCGTTAAACGGGATGGCGAATCAGCTTATCAGGTTTTTCGGCGGAAACCCGGTTGATTTTATTGGTAAATCGCCGTTGTTCAAATCGCTCTATGTATGGAGCGGTATCTGGCAGGGTACCGGCTACAGCGCGATTATCTATCTGGCGGCCCTGGCGGGGATCAGCGCCGAATTACAGGAGGCGGCCCAGATAGACGGGGCCAACATTTGGCAGCGGATTTGGCATGTGGACATTCCCGGAATCATGCCCACCGCGGTGATCCTCTTTATCCTGAGTACCGCCGGAATTCTGAACGTGGGGTTTGAAAAGGTCTACCTGATGCAGAACCCCCTGAACATGAACAGCTCCGACGTGATCGCCACCTACACCTACCGAATCGGCATGGTAGATATGAATTACAGCTTCGCCACCGCCGTGGGTTTGTTTCAGTCGCTTATCTCGTTTGTCTTCATGCTCCTGGTCAACCGGATCACAAAAAAGATCGGGGATATTAGTTTATGGTAATAAAAAAGGAAACATAATGCGGAAAAAAATACGGCTTTCTTTCAGCGACCGGCTCTTTTATGTTACGGATTACGCGCTGCTTCTTTTTTGCGGCCTTGTAGTCCTTTTCCCGATGCTCCATGTTATCGCCCAGTCCCTGTCGGACCCACAGTCGGTCATGACCGGACGGGTGCTTATCTGGCCCCGGAATTTTACCCTGGACACCTTTCAGATGATCCTGAAGAACCGGCTCATCACCACCGGTTATCTAAACACCCTGCTGTACGCTTCGGCCGGCACGGTTATCAATCTAATCGTAACGATCCTCTGCGCCTACCCCCTTTCCCGGAACGATTTTGCCGGACGTAACATCTTTATGCTCATCTTTGCCTTTACCATGCTGTTTGGCGGGGGGATGATACCCACCTATATTATTATCCGTTCCCTGGGACTTTTGAATTCCCGGTGGGTCATGCTGCTCCCGGGGGCCATGGCGGTCTGGAACATGATCCTGGCCAGAACGTTTTTTCAAAACACCATTCCCAAAGAAATGTATGAATCCGCCGAACTGGACGGCGCGGGGGATACCGCCGTTCTCCTTAAGATCGTGCTGCCCCTCTCCGCGCCGATTCTGGCGGTACTGACGCTGTTTTACGCCGTGGGGCACTGGAATTCCTATTTCGACGGGATGATGTACCTGCGATCGTTGAATCTTTACAATATCCAGCTCATCCTGCGGATAGCCCTTTCGGATATTAACTACCTTATCGCCCAGACAGGAAACATGGCCCAGGTGGAAAGGGCCATGATGGTGGCGGAGGCAAGCAAATACGTGATTATCGTCATTTCCATGCTGCCTGTTTTGATCATTTACCCCTTTGTGCAAAGGTATTTCATAAAGGGGATTATGATAGGAGCCTTAAAAGGCTAAAAATCGAAAGAAGGAGTATTGTTATGAAAACAACAAGAACCCCGCGTATCCTTATTGCCGGATTATTGGCAATAGCGGCATCCCTGAACCTGTACGGCGGCGGCGGCAGCCAGGCCGCTCCGTCCGGAACAGGAACCGTGGACCGGAGTAATTTTAACGCCCTGGGGACCTTCCCCCTGGTCAAACAAAAAGAAACCCTCACGATTATGGTGGGCGTATCCAATCTGTCAACAGATATGGAAAAAAACTGGATGACTTCGTATTACGAAGACAAGACCAATGTGCGTGTCAATTGGGTGTATGCCCCGGCGGAACAAATCAAGGAACGGGTCAACCTCGCGCTGGCAGGCGGGGATGACATTGACTTAATTCTAGGCGGCGGCGGGTTTACCACGACGGAACAGCTCAGGCTGGCGGAACAGGGGCTTCTTACACCCCTGCAGGATTATATTGAATCGGACACCGTCTATATGAAGCGGAATCTTGATTCGGTGCCCGGCTGGCGGAACGCTATCACCCACCCGGACGGCAATATATACGCCATTCCGTCATATAATGAATGCCTGCACTGTATGTATTATACAAAAATGTGGGTAAACCGGGAATTCCTTGGCAACCTAAACCTAAAGGTCCCCACCACCCCCGCGGAATTCCGGGATATGCTCCTGGCCTTCAAAAACCGGGATGCCAACGGCAACGGCGACCCGAACGACGAAATACCCTTTGCGGGGGCCTACAACGGATTTGCCGACTATTCCATCAAGGTTGATCCTTACTTAATGTCCGCCTTTGTGTATGACGACGGGGAGAACCGCTTGTACCTTGAAAACGGCACGGTTACGGCGGCGTTTCAAAAGCGGGAGTTCCAGGAAGGGCTCCGCTACCTCCGGCAGTTGTACAGCGAGGGGCTTATCTACCCGGCAAGTTTTACCCAGAGCTGGGAAACCCGCCACCAGCTTAACAGCCAAAAATACGAGTCCGTCATCGGCGTCATGCCGAATGCGCACTACATCAATCTGGGGGGCCGCGAAGAAGGTGAGCCGACACGCTGGCTTGAATATGAACCCATCCCCCCACTTAAAGGGCCCAATGGTTTACAGGTTACCCGGTATAACTACGCCGCTAAATTCGAATTAACAGGAAAGTATATTCCCGCGGCCAGTAAAAAAGCCGCCCTGGTTTTGCGTTTTCTTGACTGGTTCGGAACGGAAGAGGGGGCCACGGTGGTCGTATTCGGCGGGAAAGGTATCGGCTGGGACAGCGCGGATCCGGGTACCCTTGGTATTGACGGAAATCCGGCAACCTTTAAGGTCATCCAGATACACCCCTCAAATCCTTATTACGGCATCGCTAAGTGGGGACAGGGTTTTCCCAATTTCAGAACCGCCGCCTACCGGGCCGGGGAACAGTCCCCCGGGGACATGATGGCAAGCGACGGATCGGGGGCTGAGAAGTTCCTCTATACAAAGACCCTGGAAAACTACGTTCCCTACGGCAACCAGGATTTGGTTATACCGCCTCTGTACTATTCGGCGGAAGAGGCATCGGAACTGGCGCTGCTTGCCACCAATATCAACACCTATGTGGAAGAGAGCATCGCTAAATTCGTTACCGGGGAACTGAATATCGACAGTGGCTGGAACGGCTTTCAAAACAATTTGAAGAACCTGGGAATTGACCGGTATTTGCAGATCATTCAGACTGCGTATAACAAAAGCGCCTTTGCCAGGTAGCAGGCAAGAGATAAGGAGCTTAACATGGCAATGATTCTTCCAAAGCCTGAATACGAGGCTTCAATCGCGGCAAGCCGCGACAAACGTATGGCCTGGTGGCGGGAAGCCAGGTTCGGGATGTTCATCCACTATGGCGTCTATGCGGTGTTGGGCCGGTCTGAGTGGGTTATGTCCTACGAGCAGTGGCCGGTGAAGGAGTACGAAAAACTGGCCGATAAATTCCAGCCCAGGCCCGGGGCGCCCGGGGAATGGGCAAAGCTTGCCAGGGCCGCCGGCATGAAGTACATGGTACTTACCACACGGCACCACGAAGGGTTTAGCCTCTGGGATTCCAAAGCCAACCCCTACAACGCGGTAAACCTGGGACCCAAGCGGGACATCGTAAAGGAATTCGTTGAAGCCGCCAGGGAGCAGGGTCTGCGGGTGGGGTTCTACTCTTCCCTTATGGATTGGCACCACCCCGACGGCGCGGCGGCGGCTTACGACAGCGCCGCCAGGAAACGCTTTACCGATTACATCTACGCCCTGAACGAAGAGCTTCTAACACAGTACGGTAAGATCGACATTCTCTGGTACGATATGGCTCATCCTATGCAGAATTGGGAGGGCTGGAACACCCTGGAAATGAACCAGCGCCTGCGGGCTATCCAGCCTGGCATTATCATCAACAACCGCAGCCGCCTGGCGGAAGACTTCGGCACCCCGGAGGAACACGTTACCGCCGACAATGATCGTGATTGGGAAGCCTGTATGAC